>DAOVDO010000133.1 GCA_030669525.1 Dehalococcoidia bacterium
CTATAGGCAATATCGACCAGGAAAATAACAGCAATATCAAGCATATTCGCTCCCAACACATCGGCGACTGCCATATCTACAGCCCTTATACGCAGCGCAGTTATGGCAACTACCAGCTCAGGTGCCGAGGTAGTAATCGCCAGAAATAGACTACCCACGAAACTGGCACCCCAACCGGTGACCTCGGCAATTTCATCACCAATAAACGCCAGCCATATCCCGGCGGCTATAACTGCTGCTGCTGACAGTGTGAATCTCAGGTATGTTGCCCTGGCAGAAACATTACTATACTGCAGAGGACCAGCATTCTTTAGGGACGGTTGATGGCTTCTCTCACAGAGGAGTATCCGTCTTATGCCTATTAAATACACCAGCAGTATAATAATACTGGGAATACCCACCCATCCCAGAGCCAATCCAGGTCACTCTCTCCCGGCAAGTATACCCCCACCAGCAATGGCAATAAGCAATATTCCCCAGCTGGCTGATGCTATATGTCTGGGACTTGCCTCGGTTAAAACAGGAGTGTGGCGGTTGAGAATATCCAGTAAAGCCAGTATAGAGATATTAAACAGACAACTCCCTAAAAGTGTTCCCAAAGCCAGATCAGGGGAAGCAACCAGGGCAGCAGCGCTAATACCGGTAACCATTTCGGGCATGGTGGTAATAGCAGCGATAAGCAGCAGCCCTATCCATATACGCCCCAACCCCGTCTTCTCGGCAATGACATCTCCATAGCGGGCCAGTTTTGTTCCCGCAAATAAGATAACGGCAAGACACAGAATGAACTTAAACCAGATCAATTATCATTGCTCCTGGAATCAAACAACGTAGAGCAATCATACTACATGGTAAGCCAGGCTCGCAAAGCATCCAGCTTACGATACCCTGTTGTGTAAAATACCAGTCTGTTACATCCCGATTTATTCAGTCTATTAGCAAATTATTAGCAAAAAACTAGCTTCAGTTTGAATGTGAGCCAGGGATGATAATATGTATGACTGATTACGCCTGTATGATTGGGGAATAGTCGAATGACAATTACAATTAGACGTGAATTTCCCAGGATGAAACGAGGAATAGGCTGTTGAATAAAGTGAAACTCATTATACTATACTCAAATAGTTTTCTTGATAGTAGAGTTTACTCAAAATGAAACCTTGTGTGCCTGATAAGCTTCCGCTAAAAACGATAGAATGGGAACCGCTTATTTCTTTGATTGGAAAGGCAAACCGTGCTCTAGCGTACTACGATGGTATTCTATACGGAGTGTCGAATTCAGCTGTCCTACTTTCCCCACTCACTACACAAGAAGCCGTGTTATCTTCACAGATTGAAGGAACACAAGCGACTCTTGGGGAAGTATTCAGATTCGAGGCAGGCGTGGCCCCGGAACAGGAATCCCGACGACTTGATATCGAAGAGATCATGAACTACCGCCGTGCCATGCGGCTGGCAGAAAGTGAATTAAAGAGCCGTCCTTTTTCTTTAAATCTGCTCAAAAAACTGCATTCAGTGTTGTTGACGGGCGTTCGAGGTCGTGACAAAGCGAAAGGCAAGTTCCGAACCACTCAGAACTGGATCGGGGTACCCAATTCGCCTATTGAAGAAGCACAGTTTGTGCCACCAATCCCCATGTTAATCATGGATTATTTAGACAACTGGGAGAAATACTACCATCTCGAACGCCTGGATTCTCTGGTACAGTTGGCTATCGTTCATGCCCAATTCGAAATAATCCATCCTTTTCTTGATGGAAATGGCCGTATCGGAAGAATGCTTATCCCTCTGTTCCTATATGAAAAGCGAGTATTATCCCAACCTATGTTCTATATCTCAGCCTACTTGGAAGAAAACCGTGAACAATATGTGGAACGGCTTCGTGCCTTGTCTTTGGAGCAGAATGGATGGAATAAATGGATAGAGTTCTTCCTTACGGCAGTTTACCATCAGGCGCAGGCTAACGCAGATAAGGCACGTCGTATCATTGACCTGTATGAGCGGCTTAAAAGCCAAGTGATAGAATTAACGCATTCACAATTTGCGGTGCCGCTGCTAGATTACATGTTTGCACAGCCTGCGTTTCCAAGTAACAGCCTTAACCACATCCCCAACGCACCTACGAAAGCGACGATATTAGGATTGCTAAACAGGTTGAAGGAAGCTGGCATTTTGAAAGTCATACGTGAGAGTTCAGGACGGCGCCCGCAACTCCTTGCTTTTGCAGAGCTCATTAATCTGTGCGAGGGAAAGGAATTTATGTAGTGTCACCCGTGTTGTATCCCTGCCTTGCCAATCCTGAGTGGTATTTGTAGGATTCTTGATACTTATGGCCACGTTACCTCTGGTCTTCAGCAAGCGGCAGCGAAAAGCTTTGAGAAACTAGTGTTACCCAGCTATAATAACACCAGTGAAAATGAAGCTATTGCAAACCATTATTAGCAAATTATTAGCGAATTTATATTATGTCTAGTAGCGAGGTTTCTAAATATCTGAATTTTAGCTTTAAAAATTGACCAGGAGAGGTGACCGAGTGGTTGATGGTGCCGCTCTCGAAAAGCGGTGGGCAGGTTTTGCCTCGTGGGTTCGAATCCCACCCTCTCCGCCAATTTGGAGAAGCAGTTACCCATCAACCAGCTATCTGGCAAGGGAGACTTTATATCATGGAGAGGTGCTGGAGTGGCCTATCAGGCGCGCCTGGAGAGCGCGTGTCGCCTTTGGCGACCGTGGGTTCGAATCCCACCCTCTCCGCCACCCAGGAGGCTATACCCCTTGTCCCAACGGATAAAATTAATTCCAAGCGGCTGATTGGAAAAAACTCAGCCTTTTATAAATTATATTTGACATGGTACAGGTAACTTATGAAACTCAATCACAGAACAATCAGAAATCCACAGGAGATTTAAATGCCCAGAGCTCCTAAAGTTGGTTTAGCTTTAAGCGGAGGTTCTGCGCGCGGTCTGGCTCATATTGGAGTCCTTAAAGCACTGGAGGAGGAGTCAATACCAATTGACATGATAAGCGGCACAAGCGCAGGAGCGCTGGTGGGTGCCTGCTATGCTAAGGAGAGAAATGCACGTGCTTTACAGGAGATAGCATCAGGAATAGACTGGAAAAAATTGGTTCATCTCACTGACTTGAACCTGATAGTGCTATGGAAAGGCTTTGTACAGGGACAAAAAGTTAAATCATTTTTAAATTCAATTCTGGGAGATGTGAAATTCGAAAATCTAGCAATACCCCTGGCTGTTGTAGCTACTGACATTGATAGCATGGAGGAGATTATAATCACAGAAGGTTCAGTAATAGAGGCAGTTAGAGCGAGCATCTCCCTACCGGCGATATTCACACCGGTGAAATGGGAGAACAGGTTCCTGGTCGATGGTGGAGTAGTCAATCCTCTGCCTGCGGATGTTGTACGTAACATGGGAGCAGAAGTAGTTATCGCTGTGAATGTACTTGGTGTAGGGCAACGAAAAAAAGCTATTACATCAGCTAAAGGGAA
>DAOVDO010000026.1 GCA_030669525.1 Dehalococcoidia bacterium
TCTCTCGTATTAACGCCGCAACACGAGTTCAAGGGCTTTCCTACAGTAAGTTTATGGCCTGCTTGAGTAAATCGAATATAGATGTAAATCGTAAGATGCTGGCTGAGATGGCTGTTAAAGATCCTGGAGGATTCGCCAAATTAGTAACCTCTGTCTTACCCAAAAACACAAATGCTTAAACAGCTTGAAGAAATACAACTAAAGTCTCTTGATGAATTAAGCCAGATCAGGGAACTTAAGAAACTAGAGTCCTGGCGTGTCTACAATTTAGGCAGGAAGAGTAAACTAAATCAAATCCTACGCTCCCTGGCAAACTTGCCCGTTGAAGAACGTAGGATCATTGGCACTCTAGCCAATGAAGTCAAGGCAACTCTCGAGTCTAGCCTCACAGCGAAGGAAAAATCACTGGAGGAGACTCATATAGCTTCTCTTCTGGAGCAGGCAAATTTTGATATCACCCTTCCTGGACGCCCTATACCCACCGGGCGACTTCATCCTATCACTCAAACGATTGATGAAATATGCAACATTTTCCAACACATGGGATTCCAGGTATTGGAAGGACCTGATGTAGAGTTGGATTACTACAACTTTGAAGCTCTTAACATCCCGCCGAATCACCCAGCACGAGACATGTTCGCTACTCTATGGATAGATTCGGAGGAGGTCGCTGAACAAGCCAGGCTTTTACGCACTCATACTTCCCCAATGCAAATAAGAATCATGGAGAAAGAGCGCCCACCAATAAGAGTAATAGTGCCAGGTCGGACTTACCGCTACGAGGCAACAGATGCTACACATGAATCCATGTTCTACCAGGTAGAAGGCTTGGCAATAGACACAAATATCAGTCTTTCTGACTTAAAAGGCACTCTATTTGAATTCTGTCATTGTCTCTTTGGTAAGGAAAGAAAGGTGCGCTTCAGATGTGATTACTTCCCTTTTGTTGAGCCCGGGGTAGAGATAGCTATAGAATGCTTGAACTGCTGTGGTGCCGGCTGCAGATTATGTAGCTACAGCGGTTGGCTCGAAATACTGGGTGCTGGTATGGTACATCCCGATGTTCTCAGCCGCGTTGATGTTGACCCTGAAATCTACAGTGGTTTTGCCTTCGGCATGGGAGTGGAGCGGATACCCATGCTTCACTATGGTATCGACGACATACGCCTTTTTTACGGCAATGACCTCAGATTCTTAAAACAATTTTAATCTCCTGGAGGTTACTAATTTAAAGGTTAGTAAATAACATGAAAGCTTCTCTCAAATGGCTCGGTGAATATGTTGACATAACATATCTTCCTGAAGAGCTGGCTAAAAAATTAACCATGGCCGGCATAGAGGTCAAAGGCATACAAACTACAGGCGACACCTGGGATAATATAGTGATAGGACAAGTAGTAGCTATAAATCCTCATCCTAATGCAGACCGATTGACCCTACCTACCGTCAATTTGGGCACCCAGCAGGTTACGGTGGTTTGTGGCGCTCCTAATATTCGTGTTGGACAAAAGGTACCCTTTGCCTATTTAGGAGCCAGGCTTATTGATGGTCACACTGGAAAAGTTACACTGTTGAAGGCAGCTAAAATTCGCGGCATCTCCTCCGAAGGTATGGTTTGTTCAGAGAAGGAACTGGGCATTTCCGATGAGCACGAAGGTATCGTTGTCCTACCACCAGAAGCCCCTATAGGCACACCCCTCAAGGATTACTTAGGCGACACAATATTCGACCTCGATATAACGCCAAATCGCCCGGATTGCTTATCCATAATTGGTATTGCCAGAGAAATTGCCGCCTTAACGGAGCAGCCTATTCATTTGCCAGATATCAACTATAAAGAGGCGGATATTCCGATAGATTCCTTGATCTCTATCGACATCATTGAACCGAATTTATGTCCCAGATACTGCGCCAGTTTGATCACCGGAGTCAAGTTAGGTCCTTCTCCTAACTGGCTGCAACAACATCTGCTAAGTTATGGCATGCGCCCCATAAACAATATTGTCGATATTACCAATTTTGTGATGTTAGAGTATGGTCAACCGCTTCATGCCTTTGATTACCATAAGCTTCAAGGTAAACAGCTTATTATTCGCCGCGCTAAAGACAACGAGACAATAAGCACCTTAGACGGGATAGGGAGACGCCTCATTCCCGACATTCTTGCTATTGCTGACAAGGAGAGAGCCGTTGCCATTGCTGGCATTATGGGTGGGTTGGATGCAGAGGTCACCGATGCCACCACCGCTATCCTTTTGGAGTCAGCAAATTTCGACCATACTATCATCCGCCGAGGAGCTAAGCATCTTAATTTGCAAAGCGAAGCTTCCATTCGCTTTGACAAAGGGTTAAGCCCTGACTTGCCATTAATAGCATTGAAGCGAGCTACTCAATTACTCCTGGAAATAACAGATGGTAAAGCTGCCAAGGGCATAATCGACGCCTACCCAGGCAAAACAGAAACAAAGGCTATTTTACTCTCTACTAAGGAAGTGACGCGTCTTTCAGGCCTAGAAGTTACTGCTGACAAAATCCTCATGGTATTAAAATCTCTGGGCTTCGAATGTCAGGAAACAGACTCGCCGCCTACACGAATCTCTGTGCTCTATCCTTACTGGCGTAGTGATATCAAATGTGCTGCTGACCTAGTAGAAGAAGTAATCCGCATCATTGGCTACGATAAAATTCCCATAACTCTGATTAGCGCTCCTCTGCCAGCACAGAATCCTACACAAGAGCTCAGCTTCAAACAAAAATTGCGCCATACCCTTACTGGTTGGGGATTTCAAGAAATATTGACTTTTTCTTTAACCAGCCTAGAAAAGTTACAGGGACTTACCCCAAAACTCCAGACCCAGGTTAATCCACTAAAGATAGCTAATCCAATGACAAAGGAACAGGAATATTTGCGCACCACACTACGTGCTGGTCTCTTGACCACTTTGGCTAACAATCAGAGGCACGATCAATCAGGCATAAGGCTGTTTGAAATTGGAAAGATATTCCTTCCCCAGGGAAAAGAGCTACCCTATGAAAAAGAAATGCTGTGTATCACCTTCAGCGGCAATAGACAGGAGCTATCATGGCATGAAGCTGGTGAGCCGCTTGATTTCTTTGATGCCAAAGGGATAGTGGAGAATCTGATGAACCAGTTAGGGCTCGCAGCAACATTTGAGGATAGCGATGACACAGGTTTATTCCCTGGTAGAAGGGCAAATATTGCCATTAGCGGTAGCAAAGTGGGTGTTTTAGGTGATTTGCATCCCGAAGTAGCACAAGCCTTCGAACTCCCTAATAATGTTTGCCTTATTGAAATGGATATTGAAAAGCTAATGAACAGTGCAAGTAAGGCGAAGAAATATCAACCTATCCCGCGATTTCCCAGTATAACCAGGGACATTGCTTTGGTAATAGATAAGCAAGTAAGTTATCAGCAGGTAGATGACATAATCCAGGACTTCCCGCTAATTAAGAAAGCCACTCTTTTCGACCTTTATGGTGGTGAACAGATACCCGAGGGTAAGAAATCCTTCGCGATAAGAATTGTCTATCAATCTCCTGATCGCACTTTGACTGATGAAGAAGTCGACAAACCTCATCCAAAGCTTTTAGATAGATTACATCGTGAACTGGGTGCTGCTCTGAGAGAATGATTCTTTAACTCTAAGCCCTACCGGTTATTATCGGAAACCTCCGGCTCACGTTGTTTCTGGTTATTGTAATCCAACACCTTTATGATAGCGGTATGCCTGTATCCAGGCTAGATATACCTGCCCACTGATTTGGCAACCAGTCTGAGTTCCTTCATTAACTTGGCGAAATCGGACGGAGTAAGTGACTGAAGCCCATCCACCAGAGCTTCCTTGGGATTAGGGTGGACTTCGATTAGAAGCCCATCAGCACCAGCGGCTACAGCTGCTTTGGCTATCGCCGGAACAAAGGAATAATGACCAGCAGCATGACTGGGGTCAACAATTAAAGGCAAATGGCTGAATTTTTTAACTACGGGTATGGAACTAATATCCAGAGAAAAACGAATACTATCCTCAAAGGTTCTGATACCTCTTTCGCACAGAATAACCCTACTATTTCCCTCCGCCAGTAGATAATCGGCAGCTGTAAGCCACTCCTTGATAGTAGACGCTAGTCCCCGTTTCAGTATAACCGGACACTTTTTTCTGCCTATCTCCGTAAGCAGGGCATAGTTCTGCATATTTCGAGCACCGACCTGCAGAATATCAGCATACCTGGATACCTTACTAACATCATGAGGATCTACTACTTCTGTGACCACAGGTATGTTGAATAATTGTCTGGCTTGCGCTATTAATTCCAGACCAGCCTGTTCTAATCCTTTGAAGCTAAAAGGGGAAGTTCGTGGTTTGAAGGCACCACCACGTAGAATACAAGCTCCGCATCCTTTCACAGCCCTGACCGCTTCCATAAACTGCTCTTCACCCTCGATAGCACAGGGACCTGCCATAACAACAATTCGTTTACCCCCTATCTCAATTCCATTAACTGAAACAAGGGTGTCTTCTGCCTTAAATTCTCTGGAGGCTAGCTTATAAGGTTTCATAATCCGCGAAACACTCTCCACACCGGGGAGCACGGCAAATATATCTGTGGGTAGTTTTCCCGTATTCGTTCCCAATATAGCCACCACTGTTTTTTCCGTACCCAAATTCAACTGAACGTCCAGCTTCATCGATTTAGCTCGCTGTACCACCGCATCTATCTCTTCTTGAGTGGTATCCCTTCTCATCTCTACTATCATATTTCCCTACCAAAATATAAATTTAATACTATTTCATCGAAGCCCATCGTACGCGATTTGGGTAAGCGAATCAAATTGTTACCGCACTGATAAAAAAAATCCAATCGTCTTAAACGCCAAAACGGCTACTCTATAATCAAAGGATTAAATTCAATACCCCTCCCGTTATGAGAGCAGCAGAAATCATTATCCCTGATGATTTGAGCATATTCAAAAGCCCAAGTTGCCTGAGAAGAACAACGAAGGTAGCTATACATGGAAAGAACATGGCTAAAACTACACTACCTACAACCAATTGCTCAGCGGTTAAGGCTAGAGGAGCCATCACACCCAGAGCAACATCCTTGCGCAGAAATCCAATCACCAGAGCTGTTACTGCCTCTTTGGGCAAACCGAGTAGGCCCGTCACCACTGGTGCGGCGAAATTAGCAATTGCGTCAAATACACCCAGAATATATAGTATATTGATTACCAGTATAGCTCCCAAGAATATGGGAATCGCCTCTACCAGGAACCCATAGGTTCGCATCCACAGCTTCTGTAACACGGTTCGCCACGGTGGCAAACGGTAGGGAGGAATTTCGATTAACAGTTCGGGGCTAAATCCCTTTACACTATGGTTGAGAATAATGCCCAATATGACCCAAACCACAAACAATGTCCCATAAACTAGGGCTACATACTGCAGCCCATGTGCACCAACCAGACCAAAAATCATTGCCTGTAAAGCAGCACAGGGCACGGCTATTGATATTAATGTAGCGGCGATGAACTGCTCTCTCTTGCTTTCCAGAATGCGGGTAGCCAGAATAGCCGGCACATTGCAGCCAAGACCAAGTAATGTTGGGATGATAGCGTATCCGTGGAGCCCCAGGCGATGCATCGCAGAATCCATTAAAACTGCCAATCGCGGTAGGTATCCTGTATCCTCAAGCAGCCCTAGCACCAGATAGAAAGAGACAATATAAGGTAGGACCATCGCAAAGGGTACATAGAGTCCACTGGATAGTAGGCCAAATGACTCAGTAAAATTGATTTCGCCACCGGTGACCCTACCAATTATAGTATCGTGGAGGAAACCACTGCCTCCCATAAGATTGCTTGACTTTAATACCACCGGAGCCCAAATGTTATTAAAGAACGGGTCGAAAACATAATTAATCAAGCTCTCACCTATGAAACGAATCAATATAAAACTGATAAATAGAACAGCTATAGCTATACAGCCGCCAGACAATGGTTTTACACTGGCATCAGTTAGATGTTCAAACCACGTATGATGACGATGAGTGATGAACTGAACCTGATCCACGATTTTACCTACGGCAGTCCAGCGGCTATTATGACTGCGCTTGGGAATTTCTGGTGAAGTGGCTGTGAGAATACTTCCCACCAGCTCTTTTATTCCCTCACCAGTCAATGCCACAGTTGGAATCACCGGCACTGCCAGGAGTTTATTCAATTTATCTGTATCTATATGTATACCCCGGTGTTTGGTATCATCCCACATATTCAGTGCTACGACCACCGGGATGTCCCGCTCCAGTAGCTGTAAAGTCAAATAGAGGTTTCTTTCCAGATTAGTCGCATTAACCACGTTAATAACTATATCCCCTGTGGCTAGCATCTGTAAGGCTATTCTCTCAACCTCAGTGGTTGGCTCTAAGGTATAGGTACCTGGTACGTCAATAACCTCAGCAACTTCCTCACCCAGCTTCATTAACCCTCGAGTATAGCTGACCGTTGTACCAGGATAGTTGGAAGCAATGACACGGATCCCGGTTAGGCGGGAGAAGATAACGCTTTTACCCACATTGGGATTACCCATCAGCAGTATCTTCATTCAACTCAGTCTAAGGCAACTATTATTCTGCTGGCCATACCATAGCCTATAGCTAACTGTACTCTATCTACCTGAATAGTCACAGGTCCTCTCATAAACATAGCACTAATTTTAGTTACTCTCTTACCAGGTCTAATGCCCATCGCACTAAGTCGGCTAACCATTCCATATCCACCACGAATCTGTACCACTATGCCACTGTGTCCTGTCGGCATTAGCCCTAAAGTCGTTTGTTTTCCATCAGGCATAACCAGGTTTCCTTTCTATTTCCGATTGATTTCCCCCAATTATCCTATCTCTATATCCTGCGAGTACTCTTTTTATACATGCTATGAATACTCAAAGTATCAATCGGAGGTTTTCAGCTATTCAGATTTTCCATCGGGTGATGCCAACGCAATCTCAACAAATTCTATCAGTCTCTCCAAGGTAATCGGACTGATGAAGTGCTCCATCTTACATGCATCCTTCCAGGCTGTATCGGCATCAATTCCCAGTACTTCAATCATAAACTTTCCCAGTGCCTTATGGCGTCGAAGTACATCTTCAGCTATTATTTTCCCTTCGACAGTAAGTTCCACAGAGCCGTACCTCTCATGCTTAATAAATCCCCTTTCAGAAAGCTTCTTAAGGGCAGATATAACACTGGGTTTCTTTACCCCTAGTATCCTGCTGATGTTAGTCACTCTCACCACCTCCCCCTCCTCAGTGAGCATAACAATCTTCTCGAGATAATCCTCCATACTGGGACTCTGCTGCTTTACCATCTTACTTGCCAGCGCATTAACACCTTCTGTATTCTGTTAGAACTGTCTAACAATGCAATTATATCACATTTTGCACTAGTGCCATTTTGGACATATTTAACCATTGGATTTCCTGACTATACAGCTATTGTTTTGTTGTATTCGGAACGCAGGGAGACCGCGGATTTTATTGCTACCAAGCAAGAGTTTGTGGGAAAAAAAACCCACACCTTAAGTCAAAGTCCGCTTATCTATCACTCTCAGAGAAAGCACCAGGCACAGTCGCTCACATGAAAATAGATTTCTCCACTGACGACATTACCATATCTATCAGATACCAATACAGTGAGAACAACATCACATTTACGGGAAGGCGCAGTCCATGTAATTGTAGAACCCTCACCAGTGATTTCACCTTTGCTAGCTGACCATTCATAGCTCAGCATATCTCCACCCGAAACAACACATTCTATTTCACACCTTTTATTTTTCAAGATTGTGTAACCTATTAATTGCTCAACGAAATATTTGGGCGTTTCAGGAGTGACTATCAAGCTCTCAATAACCGGTGGAGGTGGAAATTCTACGTTAATAGTCAATGATGCAGTATCTTCTCCACCACAACCATCACTGACTATGACCATAACATCATAATTATCTTCCTTTTCAGGGGGAATCCAGGTAACGGATGGACCTGAGCCAGAAATCTGACCTCCACTGGCTGACCATTCATAGTTCAAGCTATCGCCATCGGGATCCTCAGCTTGGCACATAATATGGCATTTATCCGTCGGGGTAAGCCATTCATCATCGGTTACCAAACTGGTAATAGCCGGTGGATGATTCACAGACGTTGGGATACCTACAGAACCAGTAGCTTCTTCAGGATTTTGTGACACCATTCCCAATCTTTCCCGAATTCTAAATTGTGTCTCACTATCCACATCACCGAATTGAATGCTGAGATCCTCTCTGAACCGATACATCTGCTGGTTTCCTTGTATTTCTTCAATAGCATGTCCCAGCAGAGAACTCGAATTCTCAATAGCGCCTAAAATCCCCTCCTTTGCCCATTCTGGTACCTTTTCCAGTACGCTAGCCAGAATTAGTTGTTGGTTAAGGTGGTCTTGTTTGAGTTTGGTCATCAACCCTTCGGTATCTTTACCTTCTTGCCTCATCTTCACCACCCACTTAAGTGTCTCTTGTAGCTGTTCCTGGAAACTGCCACATTGCTTCCCTGTGAGTATATATTCTTCTTTTTGGCACAGTTCTTTTATAGCCAGCGCATCCTCATTAGCAAATCTCAATGCCAACTCAGCTTTCTTCGGGCTTCTAAAAGCGAAGAAAAGGCGGAGAGTTCTGCTCCAATCCTTAGTAAAGTAGAATGGAGAGTTGGGTAAAATGCCACAATCATCTACATGATCAATAGAAATTGTGTCTGGAACAGAAGCTTGCACAGCATCTTGCTGCCGAGTATGACCGGGATTCATAGTAAATACTATCCCAACAATTACAATAATAATAATAAAAGACCAAAACTTTTTATTGAAGCCTAACAGCATCTATTCAACCTCGAAAAGAACAGAATATATCATAGTTCGTATACCTAGCCCGGACCTAATCTCTTAACACTTTTCAATCGGTTTTTGTCAATCAAAGCTATTTCATCATTCTGCAATGCTCTTTTGACACCCTCAATCAGGTCTATGGCATACTTCTGCAAATTTCTTTCATCTACTGAATATAAAGACCAAAGACCGTACCTGGTAAGCTTTAAAAATCCTGCGTCATAAAGGGTGCTTAAACTTCGTGAAGCGCGAGTTTGGGAAATTTGTAAAGTTCTCATTACCTCGGAAACGCAACAATTCTGTTCCACAAGCACATTTAATACCCGCAGCCTAGTCTCATCTGATAGGGCTCTGCAAGATTTAACTAACTCACGCATATGAAAAAAACGATAGATTTAAATTCGTATATGCGTATATTCGCATATTTGCATATTTTATCTGAGTGAAAATAATTCTGTCAAGTCTTCTGTCAAAAATTTTCTCTTCTTCCCTTCAGCCTAGAAACTATGCTTATCACCTCAATCTTCCAGAGAATTAC
>DAOVDO010000152.1 GCA_030669525.1 Dehalococcoidia bacterium
GGTTTGATGTAGTTGGTGTTTGGGAAGTAGGGTTGAATATCCCATCGCTTCAATCTTGCATTGCCTTCGCTGAGTATAATGTCGAGGCGAGGTCGGGGAAAAGTGAACAGGATATTTATGCTTCTATTTGTTCTTTGTTGCAAGCTACAGAGTTACCCTGGCATCACTTAAGAAATGACAAGACGCATTCTTATGATTTGCGAGCCTTAATAGATGATTTGTGGATTGTGGGGTGTCATGATTGCTTATATGTCCTGGGCATGAGGTTACACTGCAACGCAAAAGGCAGTGGCAGACCAGAGCAGGTGATGTCTGCCCTGGGTTTTTCTGAATATCCCGAATCTATCCATCGCACTAAACTCATTTTGAAGGGAATGCTGGCTTGAGCCTGAAACTTCGGGCAGAGCGAAAGGCAGCGAGTCAATACAAGGAGACAAATTCTTGAGACTTATTTTAATTAGGCATGGTGAAACTTATTGGAATAGAGAGCGGCGTATTCAGGGAGGTGGCAGTGATACTGAGCTAAGCGAGGTTGGCTTAAAACAGGCTAGAATTGTGACATCATATTTAACGGAGGAGAACGTTGTAGCTATAATTTCCAGCCCTTTGAGGCGAGCCCTTGATACAGCCAAGACTATAGCCGGCCAGCATCAGCTACCCGTGGAGGTTGACACTGGACTCAGGGAAATTGAGGTTGGTGAATTGGAAGGCTTGTCTTTGTCTAATTTGACTACCACCTTTAGTCAGTATTTATTAGGAAACTGGCGGGAAGGAGGGGCACAAAGGTTGCCTGGGGGAGAGAGCTTTGTTGAACTGCAACAAAGGTCATGGGCGTGCATTGAGGGTTTACTGGCAGAACACAAAGATGGGACAGTGGTAATAGTGAGTCATTACTTTGTCATCTTAGCTATTATATTCAGGGCTCTGGGTTTACCTCTGGATTATCTTACTAAATTCAGGATAGACACCGGTGGAGTGAGTATAGTTGAATTTGGGGAGCGTGGAACTCGCCTGGTGGCATTTAATAATGTGTCTTTCTTAAATTATGGGAAAGGTTGAGCTAGAGTTAAAGGTTAAATACCTTATTCAACAACACTCCCTGATTTTACCAGGACAGGTGGTGGTTGTTGGAGTATCCGGGGGTGCTGACTCGGTTTGTTTACTGCATATCCTGGTAAAATGGCAAGGTGAACTTGGTATAGAATTGCATATAGCCCATCTGAATCATCAGCTTCGGGGCGCTGAGTCTGAGGCTGATGCCAGGTATGTGGCAAGTTTGGCTGGCAGGTTCGGTATTCCAGTTACTGTTGGTAGGCGGGACGTGGCTGCTTATAAAGCAGAGAAGGGTTGTTCTATGGAGGAGGCTGCCCGGGAATTACGCTATGACTTCCTTAACCAGGTAGCCATTGATACTGGGGCGAGTCGGGTGGCGGTGGGACATACTCGAGATGACCAGGTGGAGACTGTTTTGATGCATATATTGCGCGGGACAGGTACTTCTGGGCTGCGTGGAATTGAGCCCTGTTCACCTGTACCATTTTGCCACTCTAAGTCGAGGGCGAAGGAATTGCGCTTGCTGGTAATAAGGCCTCTTCTTGATATTACCAGAGATGAAACAATGAGATACTGTCGAGAACATAAACTTGAGCCGCGGATGGATTCTTCTAATCTTTCGCTTTCCTTATTTAGAAATAGGATTCGCATGGAACTTCTGCCTTTACTCAGGAAGTATAACCCAAGTATAGATGAAACCCTGCTTCGTATGTCTGGAATTGCTGGTGATGATGCTTGTTTTGTGGAGCAGCAGGCTTTGCAGCTATGGGATAGGGTAGCCAGGCAAAAAGATGATGTCATTTATCTGGATAAGAAGAAAACCAGCGCATTGCCCGTAGCTTTGCAAAGGCAGTTAGTAAGATTGGCGGTGGATAGAGTTCTAGGAGATACCAGAGACATCGAGGCAATCCATATTGAAGCTATAAAGGATTTATTGAGTAAGCCGGTGGGTAAGAGAATTTCCTTACCTCACGGTCTCATATGCTGCACAGAATACGATGAGGTGTTGCTAGCCTTATCTCTGCCTTCACCGTGTCCCTTTCCTCCACTCCAGGGGGAATCTCCTCTTAGAGTGCCAGGGGAGACGATTTTACCGGGGTGGCGAGTGATAGCCAGTGTTGTTGAGCGGCAAACGGACAGTAGCCAGTTAGAGTTCTTCAGTCCTCGTAGTTCTAAAAAAACGAAGCGGTCGAAAAATCTTGCCCGGGAAAGCCGGCTCGGAGAGTCTCCTGGTGCTGGAGATAGGCTTCATGAGGCCCTGTCAGCCCATCTCGATTGGCGTCGAGCAGGGACTGAATTATTTGTTCGCCGACGTCAACAGGGAGATAGGTTTCAACCTTTAGGTATGGATATGACTAAGGAGCTTAAGCACTTCATGGTTGATGCCAGGATACCCCTTTCATGGCGAGACTATATCCCTCTGGTTTGTTCTACTGAGCAAATTCTCTGGGTAGTAGGCTGGCGCATAGATGATAGAGTTAAAGTTACTGAGAGCACCAGGACCATTATTCGTTTGGAGTTTTACAGGTTATTATGAAGGCAGTTGGCAGAGAGCTGCGCATACGTCACCTTACTGTTGATGAAGCCGGGTTTCGACTTGAGCAGTACCTTAATGATGCCTTTATGGCTGGTTTGCCTTCTGTACGCATTGTTCATGGCAAGGGAGAAGGGATATTACGCCAGGCAGTGCACAAAATGTTAGCCAAGCATCCTTTAGTTCTGTGTTTCCGCCTGGG
>DAOVDO010000018.1 GCA_030669525.1 Dehalococcoidia bacterium
GAATAAATCAACACATCGCGGATAGGCAAAGTCCATCCTTTGGGAACTCCCTTAATGTTTGGATCATGCGTTAGGCTCAGATGAGTCTTCACCATCATGGTAGCATAATCATCATACTTGGGATCATTCTCAAGCATCCTGGCCTTGGCCTCAGCATCAGGTGTCCAGGACACGCCATCGGCTCCATAGATTTCTCTAGCGATTTTATCCACCCGCTCTCGCAATTTCATCTCCCTGGGGTACAGAAACTCAAAATCGTTCTCCTCCTCACTGGCTTCTATCACGGCATCCGCCAGTTCCAGCGCACCATCACCCCCATCAGCCCAAAGAGTAGCCATAGCACAGCGTACTCCAACCGCCTCGACTGCCTTTCGAACCATAGCAATCTCTTCTTCGGTGTCACTACTGAAGCTGTTGATGCATACCACAGGTTTAATGCCCGATGACTTGATAGTCTTAATATGATGCAGCAGGTTAGGAAGACCTTTCTCCAGCAGTCCGAGGTCCTCCTTTGTGTAGGCATCAGACAAGGGCCGCCCGGCTACCACCCTGGGACCACCGCCATGCATCTTCAAAGCTCTGATAGTGGCGACGAGCACCGAAACATTTGGTTTGAGACCACTGTAACGGCACTTAACATTCCAGAACTTCTCGAACCCGATATCGGCGCCAAAGCCGCTCTCGGTAACATGGTAGTCAAACATCTTCAGCCCGATACGGTCGGCGATAATGGATGACTGACCCACAGCGATGTTGGCAAAAGGACCAGCATGTACCATACAGGGCTGGTACTCCACCGTGCAGCACAACGTGGGATTGATAGTGTTTCGCATCCAGGCAGTCATGGCACCTCCAACCTCCAGGTCACCGGTGGTAACAATACTACCCTTCGTATCAAAAGCAACGGTAATATTGTCCATCTTCTCACGCAGGTCCGCCAGATCCACAACAATAGACAGCATAGCCATGAGCTCGGAGCTAACGGTGATACCAAACCCGGACTGCATCATAAAGCCATCCATACGGCTGCCAATGCCTATAACGATGTTCCTGAGACTCTGGGCACAGAAATCCATAACCCAACCCATCTCCACCTTGGTAGGATCAATATTCAATCGGCGCATTCCACTACGCCTGGCTAATGTCTCATCATCGTAATTACGCTCATGTTGCATCCTGGAGGTAAGTGCTACCATGGCCAGATTATGAGCATTCGCTATATCGTTGATGTCTCCTGTTAATCCCATGGAGAATTCAGTCATGGGAATAAGCAGCGCATTACCACCACCGGCAGCAGTTCCCTTGATATTCATGGTTGGACCACCTGAGGGCTGGTGGATGCAACCCCCCACATTCTTACCCCTCTTACCTAACCCCTCGATAAGACCCATGGCAGTAGTGCTTTTTCCCTCACCCAGCGGCGTAGGTGTAATAGCAGTTATCTCAATGTACTTGCCATCTGGCTTATCCTTCAGGCGTTCAATAATCTTAATGAAATCGAGCTTGTTAAGTCTTCCATAAGGGATGACTTCATCTTTCTGCAGGTTTAGCCTCTCTCTCCATTCATCAGTGGTTGGCATATTCGCTTCGGCTGCCTCTGCAATTTGCCAGTCCTTCATTTTTGTAGCGTCGTAAGGCATGTTTACCTCCTTAATAAATTTTAGTTACTATTTTATGACTATATGAGATGGTTGGCTTATGCAATTCCGACCAGCCTCTCAGCGGCTTTAACTGTGTTCGCCATAAGCATGGTAACCGTCATGGGACCTACCCCCCCAGGCACCGGGGTAATAGCTTTAGCCTTCTCTTTGATAGCCTCAAAATCAACATCACCTACCAGAATCCGCTTTCCTTCAGGGGTTGTGCCTACCTGGTTAATACCCACGTCGATGACCACCACACCTTCCTTGACCATGTCTGCTGTTATCGCCTTGGGCCTGCCCATAGCAACAACAAGGATATCTGCCTGCCTGGTTATGGAAGCCATGTCCCTGGTTCCTGTATGGACTATGGTCACTGTGGCATTGGCACCTTTACTCTTTTGTATCAGTATTGCCATTACTGGCTTACCTACGATGTTGCTTCGCCCGCAGATAACCACGTGTTTCCCCTCAGGGCTATTGCCGCTGCGGATGAGTAACTCCTGAATGCCATGAGGAGTGCAGGGCACAAAGTAGGGCTCCCCGATTAATAGCTTACCTACATTCACAGGGTGAAATCCATCGACATCTTTCCTGGGATCAATGGCATTCAGAACCTTATCCGAATCAATGTGCCTGGGTAAGGGAAGTTGCACTAATATGCCGTGGAATCTAGCATCCTTATTCAGTTCCTCAACCTTAGCCAGGAGTTCTTCCTCGCTGGTCTCTTCAGGGAATAGCACCGTCTCCGAGTAAATGCCAAGCTGCTCGCTAGCCTTGCCCTTCCCGCGGACATAAGAAACCGAAGCCGGGTCCTCTCCAACCCTCACCATAACCAGCCCAGGCGTTATTCCCGCCTCCCCAAGCTTTGTCACTCTCTCCTTAAGTTCTTCCCTTATTTTAGCTGCAATTCCCTTGCCACTGATTATTTCAGCAGCCATACTATCACCTCCGAATTACAATTTCCTCTTGATTGCCTGCCAGCATCTATACCCCTTTAAATGTACCAGCCAACAACGTGGATAAATTCCCCGGGCTAGTGCCGCACACGACAGCGATTGTTACTCAACTGTTATCATTACTTAAAAATTAAGGGACAAATATATCATATTGCGCCCAAGGGACGCAAAACAAACTTGCTAAGCTAAATATAATATATGCACCAGTGACTGTGTTTCCCCCTCTCATCATTGCTTTCTCTATATTCGACAACAAATCAGGATACACTGAGGACTCTTTTCTATCTACTAAGAGGGCAATTCCTTCCTGAAGGCATAGAAGTAGAAGCAAGCCACAAACAGAAATCCACCAATTATATTACCGAATGTTGCTGGCATTAGATTCCAGAACCATATGTCACCCCAACTGAGCCCTCCGTTCTGAGCTAGCAGACCACCAACGTTGCCCACAATCTCAGGATGCCACTGGGCTAGAAAAATACCCGTGGGCAGGAAATACATATTAGCCACACTGTGCTCAAATCCCAGAGAAACAAACGCCATAATGGGAAACCAGATGCCAAGAAATTTCCCTGCTACATCATCAGAACAGATAGCAATCATTATGGCAATGTTAACCAGAAAGTTACAACCTATCGCTTTCCAAAAACAGGACCACAAACCCCACCCACCAGCCGCTTTATAGGTGAGAGTCTTAGCAGCAGCGATATTCACCGCATTTACACCAAAGGCATTTATGCCTAAAACACCACCCTCAGCACCTGTGACAAGCGGCCCCACAGCCATTAAATAAGCAAAAAATATTGAACCCACAAGATTACCTGCATAGACCCAACACAGGGCTCTCAAAACGCTCTTCCAGCTAGTCTTCTTCATTAAAGCTGCCACTGGTACCAGCATGCAGTCACCGGTAAATAGCTCAGCTCCTGTTAGTACAATGGCAATCAATCCCACGGGGAAAACAGCACCGGCAACCAGGCTTTTAGCACCTCCGCTAAAACCAGTAGCACATACAGTACACAATCCTGCCCCTACAGCAATAAGGGCACCTGCCATAAATCCTCTGAGGAGCAGTTGACTGGCAGGCAATTTCGCTTTATAAACTCCTGCATTGCCCGCCATCAGGGTCATCTTTTGTGGTGGGTTAAAAGGCATTTTCCGTTATCTCCTCTCCTCTTAGTTAAGCGATTTTAGGACTCCGTGAATTAATCAATGCAATTCATAGATTAAGCAAGTCCAGAGATTTCCAGTAATTCAGGAACATATCTTTCCCATCCCAGTGGCATTATATGAATTCCCCGACAGATATTCTTCATACCTTTAATCAACTCAGCCGCAATCTGAATGCCTACTTTAGCTCTTTCCTCTTTTTTCGCTTCCGCCATCATGTTGATGTATTTCTCAGGGACGGAAACGCCGGCGACGTTTTCATTCATGTACCTGGCCATACCCGCTGACTTCAGGATAATTATGCCACCCAGTATTGGAACATCAAATTTCGACGCCTTTTCCATAAACTCCTCGAACTTCTCCAGGTCATAAACAGCCTGTGTCTGAAAAAATCTTGCTCCCACTTCAATCTTTTTTCCCATCTTGGTTAGCTGAAGCTCCAAAGGGTCTGCTCCAGGATTTACCACTGCTCCAAGACAAAAATCTGGCTTTCCATCCAGTTCATTACCATTCATATCCTTTCCTTCCATCAATGTGGAGGCAACTTTTAAGAGGCTCACAGAGTCCAGATCGAAAACTGGTTTCGCCTGTGGATGGTCTCCCAGGATAGGATGGTCGCCGGTAAGGAGCAGAACATTTCTTATCCCCAGAACATAAGCGCCTAACAGGTCTGATTGAAGAGCGAGCCTGTTCCTATCTCTACATGTTAACTGATAAATCGGCTCCAGACCCTTCATAGCCAGAAGATGACATACTGCCAGAGAGCCAAGCTTCATTACAGAGCTTTGCAGATCGGTAACGTTAAACCCATCCACTTTTCCCTTCAAGAGTTCGGCTTCTTCCAGGCCTTTATCGATATTCACCCCTTTTGGAGGACCTACCTCAGAAGTAATAATAAATTTCCCGTTCTTCAATTTTTCAGAAAAGTTCATCTTTCAATTCTCTCCCGTGATAGCGATTCTGTGACTATCCTCGAATAATCCCTTGGTAACATAACTCTATCTAATAAATCCAATTTGCCCATTATTTTCAACCTGTTATAAATTAAAATCCAGGCGCAGTCGGCGTCTGGATTTACCTCGCACTTACCTGCCTTCGCTCCTCCACAGGGACCATTCACAAGAGCCTTGGCGCAATTTGTAAGGGGACAAATTCCCCCAGTATAGTTCAGGTAGCACTCTCCACATTGATTGCAGTTGAATTCACTGGCAGTAAGTCCCTGGAAACCATTTAAATAAAGAGTGTCGCAACATGTATAGACAGCTTTGTCCTCCAGTAGCGACGAAACAACCTGCGTTCCCACTCCACAGGAGAAAACAAGGACAGCCCGGGCTTTAGCAATTTGCTGAGAGTACTCCTTGATATATTCCCTGACGAAGTCCCTATTGCATAGATAATCAAGTACTGCCTTCCCGATAATTTGATCGCTTAAACTATCAATTAAAGCCTCTGCATCTTCCCCGGGAAAATAAACTTCCCGACAACCAGGACACTGGAAAATAAAAAGCTTCTTAGAGGAGATTCTGGGGAGTATCTCTTCCTCAGGCTTTATTTGCACTGCAAGCATACTGCTTCTCCATCTTTATAAAACTTAAAAGTGATATTTTAGCAGAGCATACCTGTTCACAACATCCGCACTCTATGCAACTCTCTACCCTGTAGCTAACCGCCTTTTCCAGGTCGCCTTTCTTCCCATAGAAGCTATAATAAAGAGGATAAAGCTGCATGGGACAGACTTCTACACAACGGCCACATCTTATGCATTCTCTCTCTTCAGAAGCTTTCACAGGGAATCTCTTCATGACAATCAACCCTGTCGAACCCTTTATCACCGCCGATTCTAAATCCGCCTGCACAATCCCCATCATGGGTCCACCCATCTTCAGTTCGTATCTCTGTGAAAATTCCTCGCCATTTCCATCAAAGCAGTGCTCCATAATATTTTTAAAGGGAGTACCTATCTTGACCCAATAGTTACCCGGTCTGGAGCAGTTTTCACCAGACACCGTTACCGCCCTTTGAATCAGAGGCAAACCTTTTACCACTGCCTCATATATGGCAAAAATGGTAGCGACATTCAACACCACTACTCCAACATCTAAAGGAAGGCCTCCATCAGGAACATCTCTGTCCAATATTCTCTTAATCAATAACTTCTCCGCTCCCTGAGGATATTTAGTCTTCAAGCTAACTATCTCAACCGATGACGGTTTATCTGGATAGTTGTTCAACATTGTTATAGCTTGTGGCTTATTATCCTCAACCCCCATAAATACCTTTTCCACCCCCAATATCTTTTGAGCTATCGTTATCCCAATAAAAAGCTCCTGTGGATGCTCAATCATAATCCGGTTATCGCTGTTCAGGTAAGGCTCACATTCGCAGCCATTTATGATGAGAGTATCTATCTTCTTGGGAGGCATAAGCTTAACACTGGTGGGGAACATTGCTCCGCCAAGACCTACAATTCCCTTTTCCCTTATGATTTCCAGTAAAGCCTCTCTGGATAAGGCTTCAAAGTCTTCGCAGGGTTCAATCGAAGGGGCAAGCTCGCTTTTCCCATTATTCTCGATGATTAAAGCCAGGCTTTTTCTTTGAGAAGCAGGATGTACCCTTTCCTCCACGGATATAACCTTCCCGCTTACGCTGGAATGAATGGGTGAGGAGATAAAACCATCAGCTTCTCCAATTTTTTGCCCCACTTTAATTTCATCGCCCACTTTTACCAAAGGTCGGGCTATTTTGCCGGTATGCTGAGAAAGAAAGATGACTGCCGTTCCAGGTTCCGGGAAATATGCTAATTTGCTGTCTTCAGTTGCCTCCTTTTCATCCAAAGGATACCAACCACCATAGAACCCCTCATATCTGCGGGTTTGATTCAACAGGGATAAACTATCCTTGAGCTTAAAAGACGGCCTGGAGTAGTCTCTGATTTGGACAGCTTCTAAACTGAACTGTTCTCCGCGTTTTTTACATCGCTCATAGATTTTTATCCAGGCACAATCCAGCACTGGGTTCACCTCGCACTTTCCATTTTTCGCTCCCCCACAGGGACCGTTCAGAAGACCCTTGGCGCATTCGACAACAGGACAAATACCAACGGTAGAATTCAAATAACACTGACCGCAGC
The DNA here is from genome assembly GCA_030669525.1 of Dehalococcoidia bacterium. The sequence continues at coordinate 6,900 of DAOVDO010000018.1, forward strand.
CAGCACATTTCTCTTCTTCCAAAGAAATGCCGTGATAGCCAACTTCACTGGTAGAATTTCCGCTTTGTGGCACCGAGTCAGCCAGTGCATAAACAGGCTTTCCTTCCAGGAGTTGAGCAACGAATTGTATACCCAGGCCACAAGAAATTACTCCTGCACTGTCGCAATTAGAAAGGTCCAGACCCAAAATTTTCTTTTCAGATAAAAAGGCATTGCACAGGAAGTCAACAGGTACATGGCCCACAATTTTTTTATGGTCCGTCCCCAAGACTTCCAGAAGCTGTGTATATTCCTGCTCGCTTTCGTCTATAAATCTCCGGTAACACTTATTACAAGAAATAATAAATATCCGATTTACCTGTTGGAAAACCTCCTTGATTTCACAATCAGGCTTTAGTCTGAATTTAGTGTAATCAACCAAACTGGTTTCCATGACTTAGGAACCTTGTTATCGTTACTTATTACGTTCCCGGTAGTCCTGGATATAGCGTCTCATATACTGATCGCGGTCAAGCAATGCATCAGTGGCGAGAATTGCTGGACGCATCTTGGCTACATCCACCACCGGGCAGGTCACCCCGGCCTCAAGGACGATAGCCAGGAAGACACCATTAATAAGACTTCGATCAGGCATGCCGAAAGAGACATTACTGCCTCCCAGAGTCATATTCACCCCTAATTCGGCCTTAATTCTACGAATTGCTTCTATTATTGTCAACGCTGCCTTGCTATCTGCCGCCGCTGGCATGTTCAGACAATCGATTATGATGTCTTCACGGGGAATGCCCAACGCCTCTGCCCGTTCTACAATTTTACTAGCAATGGATACCCGTTTATCAGCAGTCTTTGGAATCCCTTCTTCGTCATCCATCGTCAAGCCGATGACTGCCGCTTTATATTCCTTGACCAGAGGTAAAACTTCACTCAGGGAACTTTCCTGTCCTGTCACCGAGTTAATGAGGGGCTTACCCCTGTAGATTTTAAGGGCTGCCTCCAGAGCCTTTGGCTTGCTGCTATCGATACACAGCGGCACATCTACCACGTCCATCACCACCTGTATAGCCTGAGGCAGCAAGACCGTCTCGTCTACACCCGCAGCTCCCACATTAACATCCAGAATGTCAGCTTTAGCCTGTACCTGCTCCAGGGCTTCCTGGCGTACAAGTTCCAGGTCACCAGCCTGCAACGCTGCAGCCAGTCTTTTCTTGCCCGTGGGATTAATACGTTCACCTATCAGCACTGTCGGCATCTTATCGCTAATGATTACTTCTTTTGTAGCACTTGAAACTCTGGTTTCCATGCGATTAACCTCCCTTATCTGCATGTGATTTTATCGACATTGCCTCTATATAAGTTCTTGCAAAGCCAGGAACTGTTGCCAGTTCAATATAACCAGTCTGCCTGGCTATATCCTGTGCTTCGGCTCTCTTGCCACAGGATATCAGGGCTAACCTGGCTCCTGTCCCAGCGGCATTTCCTACCTGCCGAAAGCGCCCCAAAGGCAGCGATGGCAGCATGCCAATGGCTATCGCACCAGAAATATCTATGTAGGTGCCGAATGCTCCGGCGATAATAACCTGCTTGATCTCTCTTTCAGTATGGCCACTATCCTCCAATAGCACCTGAATACCTGTCTGTATAGCTGCCTTGGCCAGTTGTAATTCTCGCACATCTTGCTGTGTAATGCTAATCGCCGGGAGCCCATCCCGCTCTTCTTCACTGACTATCACAAACTCACGCTGCCTCTGGTTAGTACGCACCCGCGGATGATTTTCCCCCATCCTGCCCCTTTTATTCAGCACCCCATTGAGATAAAGTTGAGCCAAAGTATCTAATATACCGGAGCCACAAATGCCCACTGGTGGAGCTCCGTTGATAGTCTGATACTTGACCTCGTCATCTACCAGTTGCAGCCGTTCTATGGCACCACTGGCAGCTCGCATGCCATCTTTAATATGGCCCCCTTCAAAAGCAGGGCCCGAGGCACAGGAAACGCTGGTCATCTTACCATCGCTTGCCAGACAGACCTCGGTGTTCGTGCCAATATCCAGTGCAATTGAGAGTCCATCAGACTGTCTAACTTCCGTGGCCATTAGCATAGCTACGTGGTCTGCACCCACAAAACCAGCAATGTTGGGCAACAGGTGTGTGTAGGCTCCTGGAGCAATATGTAAACCTATATCACGAGCTTTGATATCCAGCGCTTCGTTGACTGCCGGCACAAAAGGGGAATGAGCCAGTTGGTCAACTGGTAATCTCAGCAACAGGTGGTGCATAGCAGTATTGCCCACTATCACCGACTCGACGATTTGCCCTCTACTGGCATCGATATCAGCACACAAATCTCCAGCCAGTTCATTTAGCGCCTTCACCACTACCCTGCTCATCTGCCTGCCTTTCTTTGGTGAGCCCATGACATAGGAGATGCGGGACACAATGTCCTCCCCATAGCCTATTTGAGGGTTCATAATCCCTTTGGCAACCAAAGTCCGGCCATCGTTAAAATCAACCAGATAACCAGCTATCTTGGTGGTGCCAAGGTCAACAGCCAACCCCAATTGGCGACCAGTCCACGAGCCAACGGCTATTACCTCATCCTCTCGCACAGAAGCCTGTACCTGCCAGTTCCATGACCGCAGTCGCCGTGAAAGAACTCGAAGCACATTAATATCAATCGTGCTGCAGTGTGCTTGCTTCTGCTCCAGTCCGTCCAGAACACGCTCAATATCACTCCTCGGGTCTGATAAAGATGGCGCTTGCAGTTCTAAATGATAGGTACGAACAGGTGGGTCCAGGCTAACGCTGAACTCTAAGCCTTCTACCTGAGTTCGCTGCGGGCTGCTCATTGATTCAGGGGGCACCAGCAACTTGCAATCGCTGGTGGGATAAGTCTGGCAGGCCAACCGATAGCCCTCCCGCAACTCCTGAGATGAAAGCTTCCGCAGTTCAGCAGAAGTTGCCTCTGAGACAGTCCCGCTTAGAACCTGTATCTTACAGCCGCCACATAACCCACGCCCACCACATATACTAACAAGACCCGCACCCAGCTTCTGACCGCAGTCTAAAAGCGATTGCTCAGCCGAGCATTCCCCACGTCGCCCTACAGGTTCAAACTCTATATAGTATGAATTCAAGCTTATTTCCTATAGAAACATAATGAAGGAACCAAACACGCTATTCTACCTCATCCCAACACTAAATTTCATATCCCAATTTAATTTAATCGAACAACCGCACTTGCTTCTACCCCTTCCCCACAAGCGCTTCCGCCAATTTAACAGCTTCAGATGCATCATCGGCATAACCATCAAATCCAGCCTTTTCAGCCCACTCACGTGTTACGGGCGCACCACCAACCACCACCTTAGTTTTATCCCTCAGCCCGGCAGCCTTCAAAGCCTCAAGCGTATTGATTGCGTCTGGCATTGTCATAGTCAACAGGGCTGACAAACCCAGAATATCATAATCACCTTCTGCAACTGCCTTGCAGAAATTCTCTGCAGGCACATCAATACCTATATCCGTTACCCTCCATCCGGCCCCCTTCAACATCATGGATACGATGCTCTTTCCTATGGTGTGAATATCTCCTTTCACTGTCCCTATTAAAAATTTACCTGCGATGGGCACATCTACTTTAGCCAATTCGGGCTC
>DAOVDO010000102.1 GCA_030669525.1 Dehalococcoidia bacterium
AGTTCACCGAGTTTTAGTTACCATGGGGAATAAAGAGGATTTATTCCTGCCGCCGCGAAATTTTGCTGGACTTACGCCTCCTCACTCAGATTTGCCAACAGCTCGAGCAGTTATACTACCGGTCCCCTACGATAGCACAACCGAGTGGCGAAGTGGCACCCGCTATGGCCCTCAGGCAATCATCGATGCCTCCCGATATCTGGAACTATACGACCTGGAGCAAGACCGCCAGATATATAAAATTGGCATTCACACCCTGCCTGAGGTAGAACCGCTCATGAACAGCCCTGAAAGCATGATAGCCAGGGTTTACCATATCGCCAGAGGATTAATACAAAAGGGGAAATTGGTAATAACGCTGGGAGGGGAACACTCGCTATCCTCAGGCACAGTTCAAGCCTTCAAGGAGACATTCCCCGACCTTTCTGTGCTGCAACTGGATGCTCATGCTGACCTTCGTAATGAATATTTAGGCACTAAATATGGCCAGGCTTGCGTAATGCGGCGTATCTTCGAGATTTGCCCCATCGTCCAGGTTGGTATACGTAGCCTCAGCCGAGAAGAGAAACTGTTCCTGGACCAGAACGAGATGACACCCTTCTACATGCCAGGTTCAGTATCGAATGAATTTACCACCAAGCAAATAGCAGACTCGCTCAGCGAAAATGTATATATAACCATAGATGTAGATGTCTTCGATCCCTCAATTATGCCTGCTGTAGGCACTCCAGAACCTGGTGGTATGCAATGGCAGGAAGTCCTGGGCATACTCAGGTTTATAACCCTTCATAAACACATAGTTGGCTTCGATTTAATGGAATTTTGCCCCCAGGAGGGACCAGCCTCATGCGCTTTCCTGCTGGCAAAACTGGTATATAAGCTAATCGGCTACTCTATACCGCAATAGCGACGAACCTGCTCAGGAATGGAAATGAATCCTCGAATAAATTGACATTACCCACCTATTTGCTTTATTATTTCACCTGTTGCCTGTGAGTAATATTTCTAAACCCGATTCTAGTCTGGCTGAAGTAGTTGCCGAGTTCCTAATCAGTTTGCCCCAGGAAGAGAGGCAAAGGGCACAGGACAAAGTACACAAGTTCATTCACTGGATAGGCCTGCACAGAAAAGCAAATGAACTCAGCCCCCTTGATATAGCTGGTTACGCTGAGCAAATGTCCCCCTCGGAAACAAAGCCAGTTAAATCTTTTCTTACCTATATTCACAAAAGAAGGCTCTGTGAGACAAATTTAACTGTCCACATGCGGGTGAATAAAGCTTCTCGCAAGGCAACTGCCCTAGCACAGCAAAACTCCAGGTCCCAGGCTACCCTGACCGCAGAGGGCTACGCCCAACTAGAATCAGATCTGACCAATCTCAAGAGGCAGCGCTCTGATGTCACCAGGGAATTACGCAGAGCAGCAGCCGACAAGGACTTCCGCGAAAACGCTCCGCTAACAGCGGCTCGCGAGCACAAGTCGCACCTGGAAGGAAGAATCCACGAACTGGAGTCAACTTTAAAATCAGCGGTAATTATGGGTAAAAGCCAGCAAACAACGAAGATAAAAATCGGAGATACCGTGATACTTCACGACTTATCCTCGGGTAAACAACTCCATTACACCCTGGTGGACCCCCGGGAAGCAAACCCGGTCAAAGGTAGGATATCCATCGCCTCTCCTGTAGGTAAAACCCTTTTAGGTAAAGAAAGGGAACAAACAATCGAAGTAAGCGCTCCTGCTGGCACCTTCAGCTACTGCATCGAAGATATTCAGCGCAAAGCCCTATAATTATGCCACTCGCACAGGGCATAGCGTTAAGCCAGAACCTTTGACAAGATTCGAGTTTGTTTCAGTTACCAACAATGTATCACATTCAAATTCTTTTTATGGTAAAACTTGTTTAAACACCCTTACCTTTTACACTATGAATTCAAGCTCAACATTACCTCATAGAATTCCCCGGGGCTTTTATTTAAAGATAATTTCTCCATCGGACACATGTCATGCCCGTCATGATCGCGAATATACGGCACAACTTCGGTGAAGTGATATTCGACAGCATAGCTATCTAACGTACCGGCCGCAAGCTTACTGCCCAGGGGACTGAACACCTCACTGCAATCAGCTCTGATTAGCAATAAAGCTGCAGCGTTACCCACAACCCTATCGAAGACCGTGATGCCAGCACTGCAGGTAGCAGACCTATTGATATAATCGAGCAAAGGCAGCAAGCCTTCCCTGGTCGACCGGAATAGCAGTTCATTTCCACCATACACCCACAGTGTATCGCCACTCACTAAAAAATCGTTAAATTTATGTACATCCATTACAACATCCATTATACACTCTTCAGATACTGTGCCGGCGATATCACTTTAAAACTCCTGCGTCTAACTGTTATAGTAACCCAACGAGTACCAGAATGACGATGCGTCCTGCCACCTCTGAGACAAAAAACCTGCTGGAAGAGATATACTCGCGACTACTTAATGAATTCGGCCACAGAAACTGGTGGCCCGGCGATACAAGGGATGAAGTGATTATCGGTGCCATCCTGACCCAGAATGTCTCATGGCAAAACGTCGAGAAAGCCATCTCTCACCTCAAACAGCATGGACTGTTAACCCTGGAAGCTATTCATAGAACAGACATCGCTGAGATTGCCCCCTTAATCAAACCAACAAGGTTCTATAATATGAAAGCCAGGAAGTTAAAAAACTTCTCGGAATGGCTGTTCATCACGTATGGCGGCGACCTTGCCCTGATGTTTCAATGCCACACCGGTAAACTGAGGCAAGAGATGCTCGCTATCGGCGGTCTCGGTGAAGAAACTGTGGACTCCATCCTCCTCTACGCCGGAAACAGAAAAGTATTTGTTGTCGACGCTTACACTGTAAGGATATTCTCAAGGCTTGGCATCGCTGGTGAAAAATGGCGGTATACAGAATATCAGGAATTTTTTATGAATCACCTGGATGACAACATAGCCCTGTACAATGATTACCACGCTCAGATTGTGCGCCTCGGAATCCAGTACTGTAAGAAAACGACCCCTGAGTGTGAGAAATGCCCTCTCCACAGCATATGTGAGTGACATGTCAGACCAATTCTATATGGCGAGCCTACCCTATTTTGTCATGGCGAGCCTACCCTATTTTGTCATTGCGAGCCGAAGGCGTGGCAACCTCGCCCCACCAGATTGCCACGGCAGCAGAGCTGCCTCGCAAAGACAGCGTGAGGTGTGGAGATTGCTTCGGGGCTAGCGCCCATCGCAACGACAGTAGGGTTAGCGCCCATTACAAAGACAGTAGAGGAGGCAGAGTGTCACTGATCATGTGGACCAGTACACCCGGGTGTAAGCGAAATTCCTACTTCGCCTTACCAATTCCGAAAAAGGTATCCATTATATTAATTATCTCTGATTTACCAAAAGGTTTCTTCATAACGGTAAACGAACCCTGCTCAAGAGCCCTCGCCATTATGTCACTGTCAGGATAGCCAGTGATGATGGTTATCGGCAGTTCAGGTCTAATATTCTTTATCTGACGCAGAAGCTCTGCCCCATCCATCTTGGGCATTTTCAGGTCAAGGAAGGCCAGATCAAACTCTAACCGCTCCACGTACTCTAAACCCTGGGCACTGGTGCTGGCAGTTACTATCGTGTGCCCCGAATCTTCCAGAGCTTCTTTGAAAAGTAAGTCTATAATGGGATCATCATCAATAACCAGGATGCGCTTCTTTGCCCCTCCCACCGGCGGCTTGAGCCACTCATCGATTAATTCTTTGTTGAATCTCCACTTATGACCCACCTTAACCGCTGGTATATTGCCTCCCTTAAGCAGCCGGTAGATTGTCCTTTTGGTAAGGCGTAAATACTCAGCTAATTCTTCTACAGTATAAAACTCAGCCATATCGCTTTTCCTCCTTATTATTACGATCGACAGGAAATCTAATTCCCAATCTATTTACCGATTTCTAGTTAATGTTATTATCAGGATTCTAACTTAACTTTCAACTAAAGTATAGCAAAGTCTGCAGATAAATTACAATATTCGTACTCTGGAAACACTTCTCACTTCTAGTAACGACTTTATTGTAATTCGTCCTTGCCCATTGCCACAAGTATGATGGCCAGTATCCCCAGGATAGAGCCAGATCGAGTTTTATATAAGGAACCAACAATCCCGATAAAACTCCGGTATTCCCGGTGATATACCTTCCCATCTGGAGTTTATAATTAAATTAGCAGATTAGCCTGGAGTTGTATTTGAGTTTTTGTTAACAGATAAGGTTTTTATCGTAGTTGAGAGAAAGTCGGGGTGAGAGGATTTGAACCTCCGACCACCTGAACCCCATGTAGCTCGAAGAAAAGGCGAAGACCGCTCGCCTCCTTTCAGTGGATAATTATACCGCCTCAGCACCTAGCCGGTCAATATATCCTGCTCACACCTTTTGCTTTCAATTTACCCCCTGCACAAAGCGATGAAATGTTTAACCGGAGGCCCATACTAGAAAGGCCGAGCATAGATCCAAATC
>DAOVDO010000064.1 GCA_030669525.1 Dehalococcoidia bacterium
ATCTGTAGCCGCGTATGAGGCATCAGGTCCTTCAGGATACGGATTCTTTCCCAGGGGTCCTCATTAAGAAACCGAGTCATAACATCAAAGGTAGCTCCTCCCCACACCTCCATAGACCAGAAACCAACCCTGTCCATCTCCAGAGCAATGGCTTCCAAGTCCTTGGTACGCACCCTTGTAGCCAGTAGGGATTGATGACCATCGCGAAAGCTAAGGTCTGTGACTTTCACCGCATTTTTATTACCAGATAAATTCATGTTTCCTCCTGCAGATAAATGGCTTAACCCTTTTCAAGGCTAATCACTAATGACCAGCCCAGCAAGGCATTAAAGGGAAATAATACCATGTTTTTTAGGTGAATTAAAAATTTTCCCAGTTCCCATAATCCACAATCACCTCTCATTAAGGATTGCTATTTTAATAGCTCCCTCTGCTATAATCAACAACATGCCAGAGAGGCAGTCCGCGTTTGCAAGATGAGCGACGCTATTATGAGAGGTCGATTATAAATTGGCTACTGTTTATCTTTGCCTTGGCTCAAACCTGGGAGAGAGGGAGAAAAACCTGACTCAAGCCCTATCACTGCTTTCCCAGGAGATAAACCTGGAGAGGGTTTCGCCTGTTTATGAAACCGAGCCAGTAGGCTATAAAGAACAGCCGCTTTTCCTTAATCTGGCATGTCAGATTATAACCGATTTAAATCCCCGAGAACTCCTTCGTCTGGCTAAAACTATCGAACGCAAGATGGGACGAGTACCCAGCAGGCAAATTAACTCACCCCGCCTTATCGATATAGACATTCTGTTTTACGATAACAGGATTATAGAAACCCAGGATTTAACCATCCCACACCCCCACCTGCCACAACGGGCTTTTGTTCTCATACCACTGGCAGATATCGCTCCGAAACTGGTCCATCCCGTGCTGGGTAAGAGCATTGCCGAGCTGGCCAGCAACGTACAGGGAACTAGTGGGGTGCGAAAATATAACAGGGAGGTACTTTAATGTATCAGCTATTCGTGGAAGAACACTTTGATGCCGCTCACCTCCTGCGGAACTATCATGGTAAATGTGAAAACCTGCATGGACATCGCTTTAAAGTGATAGTCCGCCTGGAGAGCACAAAACTTGATGAAAATGGCTTGGCTTATGATTTTGCTCAAATAAAGCTCTATCTTAGGGAGGTACTTGCCCGCTTTGACCATGTCTTTCTCAATGAAACGCCGCCATTCGATAAAATTGAGCCCTCCTGTGAGAATATTGCTACAACTGTATACGCTGAACTACAGCCTCGTTTCTCACTGACACCTGTTAAACTGGCATGTGTTGAGGTGTGGGAATCACCCACCAGCGGAGTAGCTTATAGCCCCTGAGCTAAGTCTGTTGCTCATCCGGTGGCAGTAAATTGGGGATTGTGTCCACGATAGGATATGAATACTGACATGTAGCACAATACAGGGAGCCGGTTACGATTTCCTCACCTTCCTGTTCATTCACTTTAAGCTGCAGAGGCCCTTTGCACACCGGGCAGGCCAGAATATTCATAAGCTCTTCTTTCATCGCAGTCATTGATTATAGCACCTTACAATCTTTAAGATAAATATTGACAGCAAGAGAGATTATAATCTTACGTCACGAATTTACCGTTGCTCCGCCAGAAACAGGCGAAATCGCCAGCTAAGGTGATATAATACTTCCCAGGAGGGTAAAATGGCAGTTCAGATAAAGAAAACCTATAGAGGGGTAAATACTGAGATGCTCCGTGACGAAATACGGGACCTGATTCAAAAACATGGAATTGCAGCAGGCGACGCCAGGGTACAAACATACTCCCTTCCCAGTGGAGCAACTCAATCCCGCGTTACCTTGATATTCAAAACACAGGCCAGGCAAAAGGAAGGGTGCGGTTATGCCCATATCATAGGCTCGCCAGATGGTGAAACAAGAATACTCATAGAGCTGGACGAAAAACAAATCCCCCAGGAAACAATCTCAGCACTTCGAGAAGAGCTGGATTTTATACTCGACTCATACGAAGTCAAATGGTAATTCATGAAAGAAACCAGGCAGGAGAGAAGGGATAGACAACGGACAAAGGGAAAAAACAAGATGCCCCAGCATGGGGGTAGCTTGAGAAGGGTATATAAGGACGCTATATCCAAAAGAGTGCCAAGTGCGAAAGCACACGAATAGCCCGGTCCAAGCTGGATGATAAGTACCGGCAATCTTCTATCCATAAATCCCGGTAGAGACGTATCTAAATAGTATGAGAAAAACAGCTATCATCAGTTCAGTGCTAGGAGGTATTTTAATGGCAGTCCCCGATTCAGACTGTGTGAAACCAGAGATAAAATCAAGTATAGTACCCATACCACCATCACTGGTAGGCCTTCCAGTTATAACGCCAGAACCCTGGTTACAGGTTGACGATGACCCTCGCAAGCTACTTGAGGGACCGGCGTTCGACCGTGAAGGAAACCTCTTTATAACTTCGATTTTCGACGGGCGTGTATTAAAAATCACGCCGAACAAAAAAGTAGCAATCATCTTCGACAACAAGGCTATTCGTCCCGATGGGACTGCTATTCACAAGGACGGAAGGTTATTCGCAGTCTGCCTGAGCGGGGAAATCATAGCTATGAATACTGACGGCAGCAATGTGACCTGTACGAAGGTTAGCTATCAGGACAAGCCGATATGTGGGAACGATATTGTATTTGACTCTCAGGGGAATTTCTATGTTACCGATTTCACCGGCACTGTTGCTGACCCCACAGGCGGTGTATACCGCATTTCCCCGGATTTGAAAACAATTGAGCCAGTCATCCAGCATCTGGCATCACCAAATGGGGTCGCCCTTTCGCCAAAGGGAAACATACTCTGGATAAGTGAGACATGTCGAAACGAGATACTCCGCGTGGAGCTGATGGAGGATGGAATAACCATCAGTCCTACTGCCGGGGTTACTATTCCCTATCGTTTTACGGGAAGCCCCGGAGGGCCTGACTCAATCGCGGTCGACATAGAGGGCAACGTATATCAGTGTCTCATCCACCAGGGTAGAATACTCATCCTGAATAAAAGGGGATTTCCCATAGCCCACGTACTGGTTCCAGGCCGGGATGAAGGCCAACATCTGATGACACCCAACCTGGCTTTTAAACCAGGCACCGATGAGGCATTCATGATTGCTTGTGGTGAGGGTGGTGCCTGGGTGTACAAATTCAACGGGCTGGCAAAAGGCCTAGCGCTGTTTTCACATCAGTAACCCGAAACTTGAGGGCTCAGCGAGCAAGTGTACCTTATAGGAAAACTTTGACCAGAAAATCGTAACAGTCTATAATCTGCAAGAAAGGTAGCTCCTAATGCATGAGAGTTGTGGCGTTTTCGGAGTTTATGCCCATGGAATAGACATAGCTCGGCTTATCTTCTTTGCTCTCTTCGCCCTCCAGCATCGCGGTCAGGAAAGCGCCGGTATTGCTGTCACCAACAGCACTGGAATAAAAATATACACCGGCATGGGGCTTGCTTCCCATGTATTTACTGAGGAGCATCTGTCTCAACTCAAGGGGTATATAGGTATCGCTCACAACCGCTATTCCACCAAGGGCTCGAGTACCCCGGCTAACGCTCAGCCTGTTGTGGTGAAATCAGACGGATTAACCCTCGCACTGGCACACAATGGCAATATAATCAATGCCGAGCTACTCCGCGATGAATTCCAGGAGCGCGCCTATAATTTTCATACCTCCTCCGACTCCGAAGTTATCGCCAGCTTAATCCTGGCCTCTCCCGGCAAGAGTTGGGAGGAAAAGATAAAATACGCCATGCGCCGTCTACAGGGTGCCTATTCGCTCACAATCATGGTCCAGGATAAGCTTATCGGAGTTCGCGACCCTCTGGGTGTTCGTCCCCTTTGCCTGGGAACCGTTGACAGCGGATACGTCATCGCCTCGGAAAGCTGCGCTCTGGATCACATAGGCGCCCGGTTCTCCAGAGAAATTGAGCCCGGGGAAATCGTTATAATAGACAAGGGTGGACTCAAGAGCTTCAAGAAGAAAAGCAGTAAAAAGGCACTGTGCATCTTTGAATACATCTATTTCGCCCGCCCCGACAGTATTATTCAAGGCAAATTACTTTACCAGGCAAGACAAGCCATGGGAGAAATGCTGTCTAAAGAGCATCCAGTTGAGGCTGACCTGGTTATGGGCGTTCCTGATTCAGCTACTGCCGCTGGCATTGGCTATTCCAAAGCTTCAGGTATCCCATATTGCGAGGGTTTGCTCAAAAATCGTTATGTGGGGCGCACCTTTATCGAACCTGACCAGAGGCTGAGGGATCTTGGTGTTCAGCTTAAATTTAATCCTCTCTCCAGCATTATCAAAGGAAAACGGATGGTGGTCGTCGATGACAGCATCGTTCGCGGCACCACCACCCCCCGGGTAGTCAGCTTGTTGAGGAAAGCTGGCGTTAAAGAGGTTCACCTGCGTATCTGTGCTCCTCCTATTCGCCACCCTTGCTTCATGGGCGTGGATATGGCTACTGAGTGGGAACTCATCGCTGCCAGATGTACCATCCCTGAGATTAGAGATTACCTCGGCTCTGATTCACTTGGCTACCTTAGCGTCGATGGTTTGCTTCAAGCCGTGGGTTTACCCCGGAATATTTTTTGCCTGGCTTGCTTCACAGGAGACTATCCTATTCCGGTACAAATGGGAATGGATAGGCTGGCAAGTAAAACAATACTTGAAGAGGAACCTGTTGAAAGACAGAAATAGGCAAACATATATCTCTGCGGGCGTCAATGTTGAGGTAGCCGACAGGATAAAAAAGCTAATTGCCAGGCAGGCAAGAACTACTCTCAGTCCTCAAGCCTTTAACTTCGGCTCCTTCGGCAGCATGTTCCAGCTCAAAGGTTACGACGAGCCCGTCCTGGTCTCCAGCGCTGACGGTGTGGGCACCAAGCTTAAAATCGCTTCCCTTCTGAATAAGGATGACTGTACAGGCATGGATATTGTTAACCACTGTGTTAACGATATTCTTTGCTGTGGTGCCAAGCCACTGTTCTTCCTGGACTATATTGCCATGAGCAAGCTTGTGCCACAGCAAGTAGAAGCTATCGTCACGGGCATAGCCCGGGCCTGCCAGGAGGTAGGCTGCTCGCTAATCGGCGGTGAAACTGCCGAAATGCCAGGCATTTACCTGCAGGGAAGCTATGACCTGGTCGGCTTCATCGTTGGTGTGGTGGAAAAGAGGAATATACTGGACGGCAGTACTATAGCTCCCGGCGACGCAGTCCTGGGTCTGCCCTCATCTGGCTTGCACACCAATGGCTACTCCCTGGTGCGCCGGGTTTTTAATATAGAGGATAACCCTTCCTGTTTATATGATTTTTATGCCGAGCTGGGAAAAACCATGGGGGAAGAATTGCTCCAGGTACACCACTGCTACTACCCCGAGCTTAAGTCAGTTCTGCCTTTGATTAAAGGCCTGGCACATATTACCGGTGGTGGGTTTAATGGTAATATACCCCGCATTTTGCCTGAGTATACTGCTGTTCATCTAAATAAGGGCTCCTGGGATATCCCCCCTATCTTTAAACTGATACAGGAAAAGGGCAATGTGGAAGAAGCGGAAATGTATCGGGTGTTTAACATGGGGATAGGTATGACGGCTATTTGCTCGCCACAGCAAGTGAGCAAATTGACAGCCGCTCTACCTCAGGTTAAAATTATCGGTCAAGTTATTAAAACAAAAGGCGAGAAAAAAGTATTCATAGATTAAAGGAGAAAACATGCGAGCTATAATAAGCGTTTCCAACAAATCAGGCGTGGCCGATTTCGCCCGCGGGTTACAGGAGCAAGATGTTGATATTTTCAGCACCGGGGG
>DAOVDO010000090.1 GCA_030669525.1 Dehalococcoidia bacterium
CATGCTGGTGGCATCTATAAACCAGGATGAACTGGAGAGCTTTTTAATCGCCCCTTCAAGCTCACCCTCATCGGGGTATTCTTCTTTCTTGGAGAGCGCCCCTATTGTCAGGACAGGATGTATATTGGTTACACACATCACCCCAGAGTTCCCATACCTCTGCAGCATCCTCAGGGTTTCCAGAGGTTCAAGGCCAAGTATAAGATGAGCTTTACCCTCGGGAATCAGCGGTCCGTAAGACCTTTTTGTGGACATCCTGAGTGTACTGAAAACTGCGCCACCTCTCTGGCTCGCTCCAAATGTTTCCCCTATGGTGACACGATAACCCTTTTTCATTAATGCATTGCCTATTAAGCCTGAAATCAAGATATTCCCCTGACCACCAACTCCACAAATAATCATGTTCAACGGGTCTGCAGAAATAGCCATTAGTTTATCTCCTCCTTAACAATAGCCTCATAAGGACACACACTGACGCAAGCTCCACATCCAACGCAAATTCCCTCCACTATCTGCGCTTTGCCAGTTTCTTTATCCTGGGATAAACCAGGACACTGGAATGTTTTATAGCAATATCCGCACTTTCCCCCTTTACACTTCTCAGTATCAACCCAAACCTTATACGGATACTTCCGTTCCTGTCTCATTCGAATCAGTTCACATTTCCTTCGCAAAATCAGAACCTTGGGGCCACTGTCATCCTTCAGGAACTCGCAGAGAGTGTCTGTTGCCGCCTCCATATCAAAGGGGTCTCTGACCTCCACCCTGCATCCTATAGCACGACAGATACCTTCAATGGATAACACTGTAGCTGGCTCCTTCATAGCATTCTGGCCTGTTCCCGGGTGAGGCTGGAAACCCGTCATTGCAGTGCCGCCGTTATCCAGCACTATCAGTGTCATGCTCGACTTATTATAAACGGCATTGACAAGCGGCGGTATCGACGCATGGAAAAATGTTGAGTCTCCGCATATCCCTACAGCGGGTTGGTTCATCCCAAACCGGGCTAGCTCCCCAAAACCACAGGCTTCACCTGCACCTGCGCCCATACAATGCAGCACATTGCAGCGATGATGGCCATACGGAAATATATCCAGCGTGTAGCAGCCAATATCTCCCACAACCACGCCCTTCCTGCC
This sequence comes from Dehalococcoidia bacterium, assembly GCA_030669525.1. The sequence continues at coordinate 1,140 of DAOVDO010000090.1, forward strand.
ATCCTTTTTTATTGCATTACCCAGAACGAGATAACTTACCCGGTGGGGACAGCCAGCACACCAGACCATACCGCGCTCAATGGCCAACGGCTTGGCTGTATCCTGAACCATCTGTTCATAACTCGTTTCCCTTGCCTGATACTCCAGTTTGAAAATTTTAACCAGTGCATCTATTACCTTATCTGGTGTTATTTCTCCAAAGGCAGCTATATGACCGGAGCCCTTACCATATATCTGTAGTAGCCCCACCCCTTCTGAAAATGACGCTACCGTTTCCTTTACCTGACTCTCAATAAAAGGATCCACTTCTTCTATAACCAGCACCCTGCTGGTACGTTTCAAGTACTTAGTGACTAATTTTTCCGGAAAAGGCCAGATGGTAGCCAGTTTCAGTATCCCCACTGACTCACTCAAACCCAGTGCCTCTATAGCATCGAAAGAGCATACCCACCCACTGCCACTGCATATTATTAAAAGCTCCGGTTGCTCCGGTCCATCATATCTGTTGAAAGAAGATGCCTCAAATACCTGGCGAACCTTTTGCAGCCCGTCAAGCAACTTTCCATGCTTCATTGAGGCAAGATAGGCATTGTAGTTCTTAGTTGTGTCGAATACCGCTTTCTTCCCCGGGTGGGATATTTCCCCAAGCCTAACATTCCCATGTGAGTGAGACAGGCGAGTATAGCTCCTCAGGCAAAAACAGTATTTAAACTCCGCAGACAGGTCGAGCGCCCACCTGACCAAATCCTTGGCTTCCTGGGCATCTACCGGCTCCAGGACCGGAATACCAGCCATCCGAGCTATCCAGCGTGTATCGATTTCCTCACAACTCGAATGAGCCTGAGGGTCATCACACACAACCACCAATAATGCACCCCCTCCATCACCGATGGTTGACAGGTTAACATGCACCAGGAAATCCAGCGCCACATCCAGACCAGCACTCTTCATGGCAACAATTGCCCTCAATCCGGAAAATGCCGCTGCTGCGGCTACTTCTGCTGCTACCTTCTCATTAACAGACCATTCCGCATAAATATCGGCATCCCTGGCAACCGCGGCAAGCGTTGTAATAATCTCTGAAGAGGGTGTTCCTGGATAAGCCGCACTGAACTGCAGTCCCCCTTCAAGTGCGCCCCTGGCTATTGCCTCGTTACCCAGCAATAGTGCACAGCTACCTGCCTCCAGCTTTGCGATATTCGACATTTTGCCTCCTTATCAGCAATCTGTACTTTTACAAAGTAAATCAATCGCCCGAATATAAAAATACTCTCTTAACTTACTAAACAATTCCATATCGCTCAGGACGATTGCGTGTCTCTTCAATAAAATCTACTACCACCTTATCGAAATCCGGGTACATGGCATACCAGCCCCACTCCTCCCTCGCCCTGCTATCGTCGAACACATCTACAGTGGAAGTGCGGAAGTAATTCATTGCTTCAACATCAGGCTTATAGCTTATCTGAGCCTCTGGAATGTATTTCTTCACTACCTGTTCAATTTCCCCGGCTGAATGGGTCGGCACTACACCGGCAACATTGTAGTTTACCGTTTTGATTTGTTCTTTCGACGCCTGATAAACCATGTCAATGGCCCTGGCTGCGTCTTTGAAATATATAACAGGGCATTTTATATCCTCAGTCACATAGCACTCAAAAGGCTTCCCTAAAGCTGGATACTCTATAATCCAGGCATTCCACTGTGCCACGCCCGGGGTCCTGACACCCGGTCCAATAATAGAAGCAAAACGCACCGACCTGAAATCCAGATCAAACCTGGAACGGTAGAACCTGCCCAAACATTCACAATATAGCTTGCCGCAACCATACATCGTGGTTGGTCTCTGAAGCGTCGTATCGGTAATTACAGATGAGCAGTCCAGCCCATATGTTGCCAGAGTGCTGGTGAATACCACCTTACCCATACTAAAAAGACGGGCAGCCTCCAGCACATTCATCGTCCCAACAACATTCACCTGAAAAGACGCCCAGGGATTTGCATTGGAAGGCGCAGTCAACATTCCACCTAGATGATGAATTCCTTCGATATTATAGTCCCTGACAACATTGAGTACCTCAGACCAGCAAGTCAAATTCCCCTGCACTACCTTCACTTTGTCACGAATATCACTAATACGAGCATAATTCAGATTGATATCGAAGAGAACAACGTCTTCACCTTTACTGACAAGAATGCGTACTAATTCAGCACCGACAAAACCGGTTCCCCCTGTAATAAGAATCGCCATTACTTACACCTCCCTTAGATTTTTCTCCAACCACAACTGCATTATAAGGCGCCATTAGACGTCTCCACATCCCATCATATCGCCATTACCGGATTCAAGGTATTGTTCGAGTTACATAAATTCTTAATACCCCTCGATAGCTCCTTCCAATCTCTCTCCCGCACTACCATACATCTGACTCCGCCAGCCCCAACACCAATTCCTGTTAACAACATAACTGCTCAGGTGTTAAGCACAGGCAGGTCGGTGTTCACAATGGCAACAGCAGACCCTTACTCGTCCACTGATTCACTGCCAGCCATAGCAGGGACCGGCGGTCGCACTATCACAATTCCTATTTAACCAGTTTGGCCAGCTTCTCAGCTTCCCCGGCAATCATCTTATAACAGTGCTCTTCCGCAGGGAATTTCCCTTTCTTAACCTCACTCACATAATTCCCCATGGCCTTTACCATATCTTCAGCCATGTGAGCATATCTCTTGACAAACCTGGGCTTAAAAGCCTGCCAGATACCCAGCATGTCATGAACAATAAGGAGTTGACCATCACAATCAAGACCTGCACCGATGCCGTATACCGGTATTTCCAGCTCATCGGTTATGAATTTACCCACTTCAGGGGTTACCGCTTCCAGTAGAATAAGCTGTGCACCCGCCTCCTGAACAGCCCTGGCATCCTCAATTACCTCTTTAGCACTTTCAACTGTGCGCCCCTGTGACTTATAACCGCCAAACTGGCCTGTGCTCTGTGGCGTTAAGCCGACATGGCCACAAACAACCATCCCTGCATCAATAATCGCTTTTATTACATTGGTGATACGGCAGCCTCCCTCCAGCTTGATGGCATCCACACCAGCCTCCTTGTAAAACCTGCCGGCATTCCTGATAGCATCATCAGGCGTTGTCTGGTAAGACAAAAAGGGCATGTCTCCTATTACAAAAGTGTTGGGAGCGCCCCTGCGGACAGCTTCCGTATGCACTATGCACTGGTCCATGGTAACCGGCATAGTTCCTGCATCGTACCCGTAAACGCACATGCCCATGGAATCGCCCACCAGTATCATGTCAATGCCGGCCTGTTCCTCAAACTGAGCCATGGGAAAATCATAGCAGGTGAGCCAGGCAACCTTCTCCCCTTCCTTCTTCATCCTCCGAAAATCAAGCAGGCCCTTCTTTTTCTTCTGTTCCATTTCACTTCCTCCTTCTTTACTATAAATAGCACGAATCAGGGCTTCGGTATCGCTAAATCTGAGGGACCCTGTTTTGACAACACGCCTTCAGGGAAATTGTCCTGAACGAGCTCACGGATAATGCAGGCATACTTAACCTTTTCTCTAGCCCAGCCAGCCAGCATTTCCCTGTCCACCCACGGTTTATAAAGTGCTTGCGGGCCAGCAGCATGAGCTGGCCCTGGCTCTATCTTAAAGTAACAGGGAGCAGCAACTCTGACCATCTCTGGCGCTTCATAAAAACGCATGAACCCTCCATA
>DAOVDO010000058.1 GCA_030669525.1 Dehalococcoidia bacterium
GGAATTGGCAGACGAGCATGACTTAGGATCATGTGCCGCAAGGCGTGGGGGTTCGAGTCCCCCCTTCCCCACCATTATGGTAACGATATTACCTCAAATTAGTTAGGAGTTGGTTGATTACTCCGCTTGGCTAAGATTGAATTTAGGTAATTATATTACCTTAGTTGATGACCATGCTGATAATCCATGAATGCGGCCAGTCAGTATTCCCTCAGGGGGTAGTTTGGTAACTAACATGAGCGGTTACAACATGGACCACTTGGCGAATCTTCTACTTTAGCCGTAATCAAGCCAAGGGATACAGTGCCTTGTCTCCGGAAATTAGTACGCTCCACAGTCAGCCTGGCCGCATGGTGAATTCGGTCGTAATGATGCTAGCGGTTCCGGAACTTGTTTTAGCAACATAAGTAGCTTATAATAACCTAGAAAGTAGGAGGTGGTTGCCCGTGTCATCTGTCAAAACAGAATATGAACACATCGTTCTAGAAAATGACATGCCCACTATTGCCGGCACTACCATGAAGGTAATAGAACTGATCCTCGAAAAAGTGACCTATGGGTGGAGTCCTGAAGAACTTCATTTTCAGCATCCTTACCTGAGCCTAGGGCAGATTTACTCGGCTTTAGCTTATTATTCAGATCATACACCCGAACTGGAGCAGGACATAGAGCGGCGTCTGCAATTTATTGAACAAGTACGGCAGGGCAGCAAGCCATCACCCTTGAGTGCCAAATTGAAGTCAAATGGCTTGATTTAATGGCTGTTGCTCTATATATGGATGCTCACATTCCCCGAGCAATTACTGTTGGTCTGCGTTTGCGCGGCATTGATGTGCTCACGGCGCAAGAGGACAATGCCGCTAATTTATCTGATTCAGAACTACTTGAGCGCACCCGAACGTTGCAACGAGTGTTGTTCACCTTTGACGATGACCTTGTAGCGATAGCCACGCAGCGACAGAGGCGAGGTATCCCCTTTGCTGGAGTGGTTTATGCGCATCCATTGCATAGCTCAATTGGAAATTGCATTCACGATCTAGAGATTATTGCCAAAGTCGCAGAGCTAGAAGACCTGGCTAATCGGGTAGAGTTTTTGCCACTCTGAGGATAGCTATCTAACTTCTTAATATGCTGCCTTCCCCATTGTTACTGCACTGGCCATGAATAGTAGAGAAGCAGCTGTTGCAAAGCCGGAACAAGTTGTTTCTTCTCAAAGAAAAGTTCGGGAACTGTCCCCCCTTCCCCACCATTTAGGTAATTATATTAGCTTGCAGGTAGCTCCTCTAATTCTCCAGAAGTAGGAATTCTCGTTCACTAATTGGTAATTGTGTTACCCCCGTCCAATGCTAAGTTAGTATTTCTGGGGCAATGATATGTAATAAAAGCCAACAGTCGCTTGACAGAATATCTAACATGGCATAAGATGTTAAGCATAGAGGATATAATTCGAGGAGCTTATAATAATGGTTGAAATCGGTCAGAAAATAGCAGAACTGAGAATGAGAACAGGAATCAGCCAGCAAAGACTCGCTGAGATGCTTGGAGTTTCACGTCCGACAATAACTCAAATAGAAAAAGGGAAAAGGAAGGTTTCTGTTGATGAGTTAGTAAGGCTATCAGAGATTTTTAATCTTTCTGTGGATAATTTGCTATGCTCCAAAGAGAAACTGAAGGTAATCCTGGCAGAAAGTCGGGAAATAAAGGAAGTAGAACTCCCAACTAGAATTAATATTCCTCAAAGGAATCTAGAAAAGTTTAAAGAAGTGTTACTTTACATACTCAATAAAGTTGGCTCAAAACCTAACATCGGTGAGACTGTGCTCTACAAGCTTCTTTACTTCATTGATTTTGACTTCTATGAGAGGTGTGAAGAACAGTTGATTGGTGCCACCTATGTTAAGAATCATTATGGCCCAACCCCGGTGGAGTTCAGAGAGATAGTGGACGAAATGATTGACAAAGAAATCATAAAAGTCAAAAGTAGATATTTTGACTACCCTCAGAGCAAATATTTGCCTCTTAGAAAAGCGGACCTTTCTAAACTGAAGGCTAATGAAATTGAGGTAATCGACAAAGTTTTAAGCAGACTCTCTGATATGAATGCAAATCAAATAAGTGAATATTCCCATGGTGATGTTCCATGGTTAACAACAGAAGATAGTGCAGTTATTGAATATGAGTCTGTTTTTTACAGAACTCCTATTTACTCCGTAAGGGAAAATGGATAGTGAGCGTATTTGCGGAGATTTACCGTCTCCCGAAGTTCGAGAAAGATATCGGCAGACTTCATAAAAGATTTGCAACTATTGAAGATGATCTAAGAATATTCATTGAAAAGCAGCTATTCCTTTACCATAAATTGGAAGTTGACAACAAGGGTATTTTCCAAATCGTAGGTTTGCCGATAGAAGATGCAAAGGTCTATAAAGCAAAGAAGTTTGCTTGCAGGTCATTGAAAGGCAAGGGGGTTCAGTCTGGGATGAGAGTAATTTATGCCTACTATGAGAATGAGGATAAGATTGACTTAATTGAAATCTATTACAAAGGCGATAAGGCAGATGAGGATAAAAGAAGAATATTAGAATACCTGAGCCAAAATCCCTAGTAGCTTTGAGAATGATCATGGTAAAGTATGATTATAAACTGGCATAAGAAAGTGCAAGTACTTTTTATTTTTTTGACATGAGTTAGCATCTCGTTTTCTAGCGTTGGCTGCCTTAGTGTGAGGTTTGTTGGCTAAAATAGCTAAAAATAGCCATATCAAGGACTCCTCAAGCATTCGTCGTGGTTATCAACATTACGCATAATAAAAGTGTCTTGGTGCCGTTGGTACGTCATCCGATACTTAATGTCAACATAAGCCTCAATAATCCCAGGAGTGCCCTCTATTGGATGGCTGCGCAGTCCGGGATGGCGTGGGTCCTTATCAAGAAGAAGTAACGCTTTATCTACCTTGCGCTGTATTATCTTGGGCAATCGTGCATACTGCTTGATAAATCGCTCAGTAAGCTCAATAGGCATTATTTGGCACGCTTGGTAGGTTCCTTTAGGGTATCCTTATTCTTTTCACGAAGGGAGGCTATCGCCTCTTTGGCATTAGGAAAGCGCTGAACGCGACCGGAACGAATATCTCCTTCAGCTTCTCTCTCCCCCTGCTGCCAGCGCTCCGTCCAGAACCAGGCTTGGCTCTTATCTATTAGCCTCTTTACCCTGAGCAGAATTACCCCATCCTGGATACTGGCATCGAGGAAGTCACCTTCTTCAATACCCAATTCCTGCCGTATGGACTGTGGCAGCGTCAGTTGCGCTTTCTTGCGTACCTGAACTAGATCTGACATGGTTTAGCTCCTACATTACGATATTCTGACTATCCTATTGTAGGATACCACCTCAAATAGTTCTTTGTCAAGCGTAGTATCACAGGGAGTCGTGCTATAATCGGGTGGTAACGGTAAAAGAAACCTTTTTGCTTACAGGCTAAATTCACCAATATTCCAGGCGAGTAATAGAAAGGGGTTCATCATAGCTAACCGTAAAGTCGATCAACCTACGGGTACCAGAACAGGGCTCTTCTATGGCTATATCGTAGTCGCGGTTGCCTTCTGTATCATGATGGTGGTATATGGCACCCGCTGTGCCTTTGGAGTGTTCTTCAAGCCGATGCTAACCGGGTTTGATTGGACCAGGGCACTGACCTCCGGCGCTCTATCACTCTCTATGTTTATGCAGGGCTCACTGTCTATTATCATGGGAGGAATTAACGACAGACTGGGACCGCGGTTGGTGCTGACGATCGCTGGGCTCCTTGTAGGTCTGGGTTATTTATTAACGGCGTATATTGGCACAGTCTGGCAGCTTTACCTGTTCTATGGGGTGATGGCAGGCGTTGGTATGAGCGGTGTCCTTGTCCCGCTAACGTCAACTATTGCCAGGTGGTTCGTCTCCAGAAGAAATGTGATGACAGGTATTGTTATGGGAGGTATAGGCATTGGCACACTGGTTGCACCGCCGGTGGCTAACTGGTTAATTTCTACCTATGACTGGCGTGTGTCCTACATCATACTGGGCAGCGCAGTTATGGTAGTTGTTATTGCGGCTGCTCAGTTTCTGAAGCGTGACCCAGCACGGATAAGCCAAATGCCCTATAGTGGAAACAAAGAGGGAGAACAGCAACACAGGGCGGAAGCTGAGGGATTTACACTCAGGGAGGCAACACTTACCAGGCAATTATGGCTGGTTGTTGCCATGTTTGTCTGTTTGGGCTTTTCTTGGTTCAGTATCATGGTGCATATTGTGCCACATATCACCGACCTGGGAATCTCCACTGCCAGTGCTGCCAACATCCTGGCTGCTATGGGTGGTGCAAGCGTTATTGGCAATGTTGTACGTGGCGTTGCCGCCGACAGAATTGGGAATAAACAGGTTTGTGTTATCAGCTTTATTCTGGTGGTAATATGTTTATTCTTCCTGGTGGCAGTTAGGGAAGTGTGGATGTTCTACCTGTTTGCTGTAGGCTTTGGTATCGGCCAGGGTGGTTGTTCTACTTCAGAATCGCCACTAATAGCGAGGCTTTTCGGGCTGAGCTCACACGGTTCAATCCTGGGGGTTGTAAGCTTCGGTTTTACCATGGGAGCCGCTGTCGGACCGCTTTTAACCGGCTATATATTTGATGTTACCGGTAGTTACCAGATGGCGTTCTTTATCTGTGCTGCTATCAGTGTTGTTGGTCTTGTTTTGGCTGCGCTTTTAACACCTATTAGAAGTGAGCAGCTAAAAGCAAAGGTTGGATGCATATAATGAGAGGTATTCCTGGTATCAGATATTCTCCCCCTGGAATACGCCCTGATAGCCCTGATTAACCACCTGACCCAGCTGGAAGAAGACAAGTTGAACAATACGGGCATTACTGTACAGGCGGAAGCCGTTGATGTTATACACTACCAGCAGGGATTCCGACCTGCCAGAGTATCCGGCATCCCAGACTGCGGTATGAACACTTACTCCGCAACGAAGGAGACTGGAGCGAGGAAAGCCAAGAGCCATGATGTTTTTGGGAAGATGAACAACCTCATTATAGGTAACCAGGTAGCATCCTGCTGGAAGGTATGTAGCTCCCGAATCATCAAAGACTAAAGGGGATTTGCTGGAAGGGACTCTATCCATATTTTCCAAGCCTATGCTGCCCAATGAGGAGAGTGAGGCTATCTCCTTGACAGTTAAGTCAATGCCGTTGGGCTGAATTTGCTCATCAGCGTTGGGCATACCCGTAACTAAGGGTGGCGTAACTTTTAGCAAACCTCGGATTTCGTCATCTGTAAGAATGTAGGACATCTATAATCTGCTCCTTAAGTTCGTGCTGTATTTCGTGGTTATCGATATAGTATCATTTTTTAAGCTGTTCAGCCTGCTCAGTGTATTGCTGTATAGCAGGCATGGATGAGTGATAGCAGCGATATAGAGGGGTAATCATGCCATCCAGGATAATATGATGTGACACTATTTTGTTGCCATGGCTGTGGAACTTTAAGAGCTTATGTTGATGATTGTTCCTTGGACTGTAAATTGAGTTATATCCTGGAAATCTTCGTTAGCCAGGCCGACCTTGGTTAAATCCAACTCATAAGAACCGCTTTTAGCTAAATCCAGGACTTTAAAGCTTGCTGTAGCCAGCACGCCCGCGGGGCTGGGTACAGAAGTTACTCCAACGCGTGCCAGAGCTAGAGTAATCCACCCACTCTGGTTGTCTATCCTGTTTATACCTACCAGTGGGGTGTCTCCCAGGAAGGTTCCTGGCTCGACAGCTAAAGCCTCCATGACATCGGGATTAAAATCAAGATTTACCTCGCAGCCACTAACGCCCCAGCCTGATGGCTTAACCTTTATCTCAATGGTTATCTCATCACCGGGGTGGGCTTCAATGAGCACCGGGCTCAGATATACGCCCTCTGCAGGCTCTGAAGGTGGTGGTGGCTTTGGTGGTGTGGATGATGGTCCCTGTGCGCAGGTACAAGACACAACCAGGGAGCACAGACATAATATTGCCAGCACGGTGAGGCTGAGCAGGACTTTGTATTTCACCGATGTCTTGTCCATGATTTTACCGTTGGTCTGTATCATTAGTTTGTTGCAGTTCCTCCTACGGTCCCTCCGTGCTCTGGCTACCTCCAGAAGAATCTCCTGGTATAGGCATGTCGGTGGATGTGCCACCAAAGGATTCACTGCTTTCCC
>DAOVDO010000112.1 GCA_030669525.1 Dehalococcoidia bacterium
AATTGACGACTTCTTAACTCACTATCCTGTGAATGCGCTTCATATCCAATACTTTTCCACTAGACTCATCTAACTCCAGTAAGATAGCATTGAATTCCACGTCTCCGGTCCCCACAGACAAACGTTTATTTATCTGGGTAAGAAAGCGTTCAGTCACATTTGCTATATCATCACCTATAATTGAGTTAACTGGACCAACCATACCAATATCAGTAACATAAGCGGTACCTCTGGGTAGAATTTTAGTATCTATAGTGCCAACATGTGTGTGAGTGCCCAGAACAGCGCTAACCCGTCCATCAAGATATCTACCCATTGCTACTTTTTCAGAAGTAGCTTCGGCATGGAAATCGACGATGATAATATTAGCCATGTTTTGAATTTCAGGTAGCAGATGATCCATAGCTCGGAAAGGACAATCAAAATTACTCATGAATGTCCTCCCAATCAGGTTAACAACCAATACACCTTGATGTAATATGTAACCACGGCCTGGAACAGCTGGAGGATAATTAAGTGGGCGAAGGATAGCAAGATCTCCATTTAAATATGGAATTATCTCTTTATGAGCCCAAATATGATTCCCTGAGGTTATTACATCAATACCTGAATCGAAAAGTTCATTTGCAGTAGATACGGTCAGGCCAATGCCACCAGCAGCATTTTCACCATTAGCTATTACTATATCGAGTTTATGTCCCAGACATAAACTCGGCAGTAAATTATCAACCGCTTTCCTACCAGGTTTACCAACTATGTCACCTATTACTAATACACGCAATGTTTTATCTTGATACTTTACTTGGCATAATCTACCGCTATTATTTCTCTCACTACCATTATTTTTATTTGTCCAGGGTAAGTTAAGGTTTTTTCGATTTTTTGGGAAATATCCCTTGCTAGCCTCATTGACGCCAGGTCATCAATTTCCTTTGCTTTAACCAGGACCCTCACTTCTCTACCTGCCTGTATGGCAAAGGCCTTTTCAACTCCATTAAAACTCCCTGCTACATCTTCCAGTTCTTTAATTCTTTTAATATATTGCTGCATCGATTCGCGTCTAGCTCCTGGGCGAGAGCCACTTATAGCATCAGCTGCAGCAACAATATAGCCTAAGGTACTATTTGTTGTTGCTTCCCCGTGGTGCTCAGACACTGCCTGAGCTATCTCTTCTGACTTATCCCATTGTCTGACCAGATTGGCACCTATCAGGGCATGTGGCCCCTCCATTTCGTGATCAATTGCCTTACCAATATCATGGAGCAAACCAGCTTTCCTGGCTATAGCAGCATCAGTACCAATTTCATCAGCCAGCATACTAGAAAAAAACGCAACTTCAAGGCTATGAGCTAATACATTTTGGCCATAGCTAGTGCGAAACTTTAATCTCCCCAGTAGTTTGATTAATTCAGGGTGTAATCCAGATACACCAGCCTCATAGGTTGCCTGTTCCCCTTCCTTACGAATGGTTGCTTCAGTCTCTTCCTTGGCCTTTTCCACCACATCTTCAATTCGAGCAGGATGAATACGCCCATCCAGGATAAGCCTATTCAGAGCAATACGCGCAACTTCACGCCTTATCGGGTCAAAACTCGAGATGGTGACTGTTTCAGGTGTGTCATCGATTATTAAATCCACGCCTGTGGCCTGCTCCAATGCTCTGATGTTACGTCCTTCCCTGCCTATAAGGCGCCCCTTCATTTCGTCACTCGGTAAGGAAACCGTCGATATAGCAGTTTGTGAAACCACATCTGTAGCACAACGTTGTATAGCCGTCGCCAAGATACGTTGAACTCGCTCTTCAGCTTCAGATTTTACCTCCACTTCCCATTCTCGCACATGGCGAGCAGCCGCTTCTTTTACTTCGCTCTCTAGTTCTTCGAATAAGGTGCGTTCAGCATCAGTTTTTGATATACCAGACAACAGTTCAAGTTTTTCTATTTGTTCTTGTTTCACGCCCTCTAATTCAGATTTCAGGCGTTCTATATTCTTTGCTCTGTTTTCCAGATCTCGTTCTCGGCGTTCAGCGGATTCTCGCTTACGATCTAACGCTTCTTCTTTTTGATCAAGGCGTTTTTCTAAACGCTGCAGTTGACGATTAAGCTCTTTACTTTCTTCACTGGCTGTTTTTCGAACCCTAGCTGCCTCCAGTTTAGCTTCACGGAGCATCTCATCCTGTTTTGTTGTTGCCTCATTTAATAATCGCTGAGCTTCTCTTCTGGTACTTAAGATCTGCTGATTTGCTACTAATTGTCTGATAAAGTAGCCGACCAAGCCAGCCAATACAAAGGCAAGCCCTATCACTAAATATATATAATTCATATTCCCTCTTTACTTTGCAAAAGCAAAATCTAATAAACATAATATAATACTAAACTTTTAACATAATACAGTCAATACTTTGTTTCTTCCATACCCGATATTGACATCATCTTGCCAAATTATCACTGCTTTTTTTTAATATCTTCCCGCCAGCCAGATTGTTTACATATTTCAACTCATCCTTGTCAATCAGGCGAAAGATATTATGGTGTAAAAAACATAAATTCACCATCATTTCAATCGTTTCCCCACAAGGATATCTTAGCCTTGATGTGATTCATGGAAAAACGATGTGATGGTCTGCTTCAATCTATCCAGCAGGGAGTACTGTGGATCGTAGCCAAAGTTCCTGGCCCGTGTGATATCCGCAAAACTGTGTTTTACATCACCCAGCCTTGGCTCCCTATAAAGAGGGGAGGTCACAACCCCGATGAGCTCAATAATTAACTCGGCCAGTCGGTTTATCGTGGTTCTCTCTCCATTGCCAATATCGAAACTACCCGTGGCATCGCTTTCCGCCGCTAGTATGTTTACATCTACGACATCGCCCACGAAGATAAATTCTCTTGTCTGCTCGCCATCACCAAGAATGATGAGAGGATCGCCACGGAAGACCCTGTGAATGAAGAGGGGAATCACAGCAGCATACCGAGAACTGAAGTCCTGACGTGGCCCATATACATTAAAATAGCGAAGGCATATGGGAGCTAATAAAGCCAGCACCATCGGTAACCAGAGCCCGTCTTGCTTGACCTCGTTTACTTGCTGATTTCATGGCACCTCACCCAGGACAATTCCCCACAGTTTAGAGCTCTAGATATTGATGGATGGTCGGGGTGAGAGGATTTGAACCTCCGACCTCATGGTCCCAAACCATGCGCGCTAGCCACTGCGCCACACCCCGACTTAAACAATAATAGTATCACCGATTGCACTGCTAAAATAGCACTTTGGAACCAGGTAGTCAACGGCAGACAGCTACCATCTCCCCCTAGCCCTCTCCTCCACAGAGAAAGGCTAGTTCCATGAATTGCTACGCTAACAAATCTGCCTCGTAATGCCGAATTGCGAAGTACTAGATGAAGCCACTGTCTAACATTTTACCATCTGGATTCCTGCTTTCGCGGGAATGACCAAATAGAAGTGCAGGAATTACATAATATAAGCGCTTAAACGACAGTACACTACTAAAACAATAATATTCTGTTCAACGACGCAAGTTATTCCATCAGGCTAAAGGAAAGCACTCTACCTTCGCCTTTAGTTTTGCGTAGTCCTCATTAACCCTCGCCTGTATCTGTTCAATATCATTATCAGTCAGGTGACGAAAACGCCCCTGTGGCTTCAGGTATTCAGAAACAGGCTTTATCTTCTTTGGAGTGACAGTCATCTTATACTTACCGTATTCCACCTCGTACAGTGGGAAGAATCCAGTTTCCACCGCCAAGCGGCCAATCTCTATACTCTTATCCGAGGCAGTGCGCCATCCAGTGGGGCATACCGCCAAGATATGAATATAGGCCGGGCCTTTCATGTCCGCAGCCTTTTTCACCTTTTTCATCAAATCAAAAGGATAGCTGGGACAGGCCGTAGCCGTATAAGGTATGCCATGAGCAACAGCAATCTCAACCATATTTTTTTTCTGGGTTTTTTGTCCGATGCTTATTTTCCCTGCTGGAGCGGTAGAGGTAGATGATCCATAAGGGGTACTGCTGGAACGCTGTATTCCAGTGTTCATATAGGCTTCATTATCCCAGCAAACATATAAGAAGTCATGGCCTCGTTCTATGGCGCCAGATAGAGCCTGAAAACCAATGTCACTGGTTCCGCCATCCCCGGCCATAGCAACACACTTGATGTCCCTTTGCGGCATCTTCCCTTTAGCCATCAGGCTCTTTAAACCTGCTTCGACACCAGAGATTGTTGCAGCAGCATTCTCGAACAAGGTATGCATCCAGGGAACCCTCCACGAAGTAACGGGAAGAGGAGTAGTACACACCTCATCACA
>DAOVDO010000041.1 GCA_030669525.1 Dehalococcoidia bacterium
TGACACTATGAATAGCTAATGTTATGATGAAATTGAGTAGCTCAGCCGTATATCTAGCTGGGTAGTATATGGAAAGCGTTAACAGTTTATATTTAGTAATTTTTGTAATTTGCCTGGGGCTGTCGGCCTTTTTCTCCAGTGCTGAGACTGCGTTTGTTTCTGTGCCTAGACTTAAAGCCAAACACCTGGTAAACGTCGGGAGGAAGGGGGCTGAGCGGCTGGAGCGGCTGGTGGAGCAGCCAAGCAGGTTTCTGGCAGTTATCCTTCTGGGCAACAATCTGGTTAATGTAGCAGCAGCGGCTTTGGGCACGGTGATGGCAGTTACTGCTGTTGGTCCAGCCTGGGGAGCTCTGGTTGCCACTATAGTTGTAACTACACTCATCCTCATCTTCGGTGAGGTCATTCCCAAGACTTTTGCAGCTCACCATGCTGAGGGTGTGGCTTTAGCTTATACCGGCTCTATTGAATTGCTGATCTGGATTCTTTATCCCTTTGTATGGGCTTTGAATCATATTGGCTTGGGTTTTACTAGAATGGTGGCTGAGACTGAAGAGGACAAAAAGCTGGTAACTGAGGAGGAAATTCGCACGGCTATCACTGTGGGTGAGGCTGAAGGTGTATGGGAGGAGGACGAAGCTGAGATGCTGCAAAGCGCCTTTGAATTCGCTGACCGACCGGTTAGAGAGGTAATGCAACCACGAACTGAGGTTACATGGCTGGAGCAGGGAACGACCTTAGCTGCCTTTCTTGATATTTATCGCCAGTCTCCCTATTCGTGGTTTCCTGTTTATAAGGGGACTCCTGATAGTGTGGTCGGGGTTTTATCTATCAAGGATGTACTTATGGCTCAAGCCAGTGACTCGTTGGATATGGAGAGTCCTGTTGATGAGCTAGTGCGGCCGGTCTATTTTGTGCCTGAAACCAAGCTTCTCGGTGAGCTTCTGGCTGAGATGAGGGATAACAATTACCGTATGGTAGTAGTTATCGATGAATATGGTGGCGTGGCTGGTATAGCTACTCTGGAGCACCTGGCTGCGGAGATTATGGGTAGTATTGGTGACGAGCTGGCTGGGAAGGAAGAGGACTTTGTAACTATTGATGCTAATACCTTCGAGGTTGACGGCGGGCTTAGGGTAGAGGAGGCCAACGAGGAACTGGGCTTGGACTTACCTACTGGTGATTATGAGACTATAGCTGGCTTTATTCTTAGCCATCTGGGTCGCATTCCAAAACAGGGCGAGCAGTTAAGGTATAAAGATTTGAAGCTGGCTATACTTGAAATGCGGGAGAGGAAGATCGAGAGAATTCTGGTGACCAAGGAAAAGGATGCAGCGCCTGCGCCTTAAATTCAGTCGTGGTGAAGAGCTCAAGTTCATTTCACATCTAGATTTGATCAGGCTTTGGGAGAGGGCTTTGCGCCGGGCTGGAGTATCTCTGGCCTATTCTCAAGGTTTTACTCTTCATCCGCGGATTTCTCTAGCAGTTCCTCTGCCAGTCGGCGTAACCAGCCAAGCTGAGCTGATGGATGTCTTTTTATCCCGCTGGGTATCGCCGAATTCTTTCATCGCCCAGGTCGGGGAGCAATTGCCTCGAGGCCTTGACTTACTGGAGGCCTGGCCAGTGGGACTCGGTATTCCATCACTTCAATCCCAGGCCCTTTTTGCTGAATATAAGGTTGAGATGGAAATGGAGAAAGAAAGGCAGGAAGTGGAGATAGCTTTACAGTCTTTGCTTTCAGCTAAGGAACTCCCCTGGCACCATTACAGAGATACAGGAGCCCGCTATTATGACCTGCGTGCTTTGGTGGACACCCTGTGGCTTATTGGCTGCTATGGCTCTTTATGTAGTCTGGGAATGAGGCTATACTGTGATGCCAGAGGCACCGGTAGGCCAGAGCAGGTAGCCCAGGCTCTGGGCTTCTCGCAGCGTCCTAAATCCATCCATCGCACCAAGCTGATTCTAAGCTAAACCGGGTTTGTTTAAACAATGCAGCTATCAGAGCCTTCCCTGGATATCGAGCGTCAAGAACTGGCTAAGCAATATGCCAGGCTCATGAGACGGTTGTCTTTCGTTGAGCTGGTAGTAGTTGGTGCTCTGCTGCTGGTGCTTGTTTTTGGCGGTGTCTCCGCCCGGCTGAGTCATTTCTTAGCCTTTCCTCAACCATGGGCAGCAGCGTTATATTTTGTTGTTTTGGTGGTTGGTTTGGGGATAATTATGATGCCGCTGAATTATTACCAGGGCTTCATCCTGCCACGTCGCTACGGTTTATCGAATCAACAGTTTGGCTCCTGGCTGGCTGATAGAGCCAAAGCCTCAGCGCTGGGCATTCTACTGGGTTTGGGAGTAGTTATAATCGTTTATTGGTTATTAGACCGCCTACCAGGTGCTTGGTGGCTTTGGGCGGGTGTTTTGCTATCGCTGCTCAGCTTGCTTCTGACCCGGTTAACGCCGACTTTGCTTTTACCTCTTTTCTTTGAGTTGAAGCCTCTGGAAGATGTGGAGCTTAAGCAAAGGCTGACGAATCTGGCGAAGCAAGCTCGGACTCAGATTTGTGGTGTATTTATCATGGACTTGAGTAGTAAGAGCACTACAGCTAATGCCATGCTAGCTGGTCTGGGCAATACCAGGCGCATCATCATCAGTGATACCTTGCTCCAGCAATACGCACCTGGGGAAATAGAGGTAGTTCTGGCTCATGAGTTAGGTCACCATATGCATCGAGATATCCCGAAGCTCATTGCCGTTCAAGCAGTTATATTTTTGCTGGCCTTCTACTTGTCTGACGTGGTTTTGAAAGCTAGCCTTACCCCTTTAGCTTTTCAAGGGATTGCCGATGTGGCAGCTTTCCCCCTGCTGGTTTTGTCTTTAGCTATCTTTGGCCTGGCGATGACACCACTGGTTAATACCTATAGCCGTTATTTGGAAGCGTCGGCTGATAAAACCGCCGTGGAACTGACGGCTAACCCGCAAGCTTTTGTCACAGCAATGGCTAAGCTTACCGAACAGAACTTAGCTGTGGCTCAGCCCAGCCGCTGGGTGGAAGTTTTATTTTGTGACCATCCCTCCTATACTAAGCGAGTCAATCTGGCTCGCCGTTATTGTCAAGAAACTTCTTAAGGAGGTTAACGATTAGACTTATTTTGGTTAGACATGGCGAAACCGTTTGGAATCAGCAAAGGCTGATTCAAGGCAGTGGAAGTGACGGTGAGTTAAGTGAAAGAGGGCGAAAGCAAGTGGAGGGCCTGGGGCTATCATTGAGGGGAACGGAGGTCAGTGCCGTTTATACCAGCCCGTTAAAGCGTGCTCTGGATACAGCCCAGGCTATTGCTAGCTACCACCAGCTGGCAGTGCAGGTCGAGCCTGATTTGAGGGAGATTGAAGCTGGTGAGCTTGAAGGCGTATCTTTGACTGAGCTTGGCACTATTTTTAGCCGGTTTTTAGTTCAGTGGCGACAGGGACAAGGCTTAGAGAAATTGCCTGGCGGTGAAAGCGTGGTTGATGTAGCCAATAGAGTGTGGCCGGTTACTCAGCGTATAATTGTTAAGCACAAGCGGGGAACGGTGGTAGTGGTCAGCCATTATTTTGTTGTTCTGGTCATTATCTGCAAGGCTCTGGGACTGCCGCTGACGCACCTGGAACGAATTAGAGTGCAGAACGCCAGTGTGAGCATACTGGATTTCGAAGATAAACGTCCTTGCTTAGCATTGCTGGGCGACACCTGTCATTTGCGAGAGGTTTGAATTTGGCTAAGAAAGAGCAGTCCCTGGGACAAAGAGTTGTTCGCTCTATCCAGGAATATGGCCTGGTTTCAGCAGGCGAAAGGCTGGTGGTGGCAGTATCGGGTGGTGCTGATTCAGTATGCCTACTTCATATTCTGACGCAGTGGCAAAAAGAGTCGGGCGTGAAGCTGCATATAGCTCATCTTAATCACCAGCTTCGCGGGGCTGAAGCTGACTCTGATGCCGGCTATGTTTCTGATTTGGCTTGCCACCTGGGCCTCCCGGCAACGATTGAGCGCCGGGATGTAGCAGCTCATCGGGACCAAAAAGGCGGCTCTTTGGAGGAAGCTGCTCGCGAGGTGCGCTATAGTTTTCTGGCCGAGGTGGCTAAGGCAACAGGCGCCTCTAAGGTGATGGTGGGACATACCCGTGACGACCATATTGAGACTATTGTCATGCACTTGCTGCGGGGGACAGGTATAGCTGGATTGCGTGGTCTGCAACCCCGGTCACTGTTGCAATTTGGGAAGGGCAAGGGGTGGCTGGAGGTAGTGCGGCCGTTGCTTGAGGTTACCCGGCAAGAGACTTTGGACTACTGCCAGCGGCATCAGCTCAAGCCGCGGAGTGATTCCTCCAACGAGTCACCTTCTTTTCTTAGAAACCGTGTTCGCCTCGAGCTGCTGCCTGTACTCAAGAATTATAACCCCAGTATCGATAAGGCTTTAGTCAGACTAGCGGCTATTGCTGGCGACGATGTTTCTTTTATTGAGGAGCAAGCCTCACGGCTGTGGAACGAGGTAGTCGGTGAGGAATATGGCACAATTTATCTGGACATGAACAAGATTGCTAGTCTGCAGCGAGCTATGCAAAGGCAGATTTTTCGACTGGCGGTAGCGCGACTTCGAGGCAGCCTCAAGGATGTTGAAGCCGACCATATTGAGGCAATGGTGGATTTCTTATCGAGACCAGCGGGGAAAAGATTGTGCTTGCCAGATGGCTTGACGCTGTCTACAGAGTATGGTCGTCTGATTTTGACTTCAGCCCAGTCTCCTTTATGCCCGCTGCCTCCTCTTGAAGGTGTATTTAACCTTGATGTTCCCGGGGAGACTATCTTGCCTGGCTGGCAGGTTAAAGCGGGTATTCTTCGGGAGCCAGTTGATTATGGCGAGGACGGTTTTGCTGCTAGTTTCGATCTGGATAAAGTTGGCAGGGAACTAGTGGTGCGACGGCGCAAGCCAGGCGACCGCTTTCAGCCTCTGGGCATGGACAACACCAAGAAACTCCAGGACTTCATGGTTGATGCCAGGATTCCCCGGTCCTGGCGAGGCCGGGTGCCACTGGTTTGCTCCACTGAGCAAATCTTGTGGGTAGTCGGCTGGAGAATCGATAACAGGGTTAAGGTCACTGAAGCTACCAGGAAGATTCTGCGTCTGGAGTTTGAAAGGTTAGCCTGATGGCGGTGGATTCAGAGTTGCGTATAAGGCGTCTCAGGGTGGATGAAGCCCTGCCAAAGCTTGACCATTACCTTAACGCTGCCTTCATGGCTGGCTTGCCCTCTGTGCGCATCGTCCATGGAAAGGGGACAGGAGTGCTGCGTCAGATGGTGCATGAAGTGCTGGCAGAACATCCTTTGGTCAAATCCTTCCGCCCTGGTGGTTATGGTGAGGGAGACTTCGGCGTTACCATAGTTGAACTGGCAAATCATTGAAACGCTTATAACGCAGGAGGCTGGAGAAGGATAGGCGAAGATGAGATTCGTTTAACACCTTGCCACGACAACCATACTGTCATTGCGAGCCTTCGTCCTCTGTCATTCTGAGGGAGCCCTTCGCCTTGTGTCATTCTGGTGAGCCAAAGCCCTGAGTGCAGCGAAGGGGCAGCGAAGAATCTCTGGCTCAGGGTGAGTTCCGCGACCGAAGAATCTCCTCTTCACTCCGTTCAGAGCTTCGGCTCACCAGGGTAAACTCCGCGAAGCAGTCTCGTTATTATATTTATCTTATGCAACATAAAGTCATCCAAGAGGTGACCCTTTTGAATTTGCACTCACGGATTGGGAGAATAAAGAGCTTTCCATTTGAACCCACATAGTGTAATCTACAGTGATGCCTATTCTAGTAGAGGTGGGTGCCGATATAAGTGGACTGGGTTAATACAGCGATACTGGGTGCGGCTGTTATGGGGGTGGTGAACATATTGGACAGCCACCTTCTCTCCAAACGAATGCCGGGATTGCGAGCATTCCTGCTGCCGGTGGGCATTATTCACTTGATTTACGGTTCCCTGTTATTTGCACTGTTTCCCTTACCAGGGGGCATCGGTATGTGGCCGGTGGTGGTAGCGGTAGCCTCTGGGGTGCTCCGTACTGGTGCTGTCGTCATCATGCTTGATAGTCTCAGAAGAGAAGAGGTATCACAGGTTATCCCCGTAGTCTACGCCTATCCTATTTTCGTTGCTATCATGGCTGTGCCATTACTGGGAGAGTCTCTGAATTACCTGCAGTGGCTGGCGATAGTTATCGTAGTGGTAGGAGCGGTAATGGTCTCAGCGAGGCAGAGCCCGTCTGGCTCTACTAGTCGGCGGAGCAAGCCGCTCCTCATCCTCTTTAGTTCCGGCCTGCTTTTTGCCATGGCGGACATAGCTGGTAAGTATGCTCTTGCTTACATTTCATTCTGGAACCTGTTCTCGCTTAGCGCATTCTGCATGTCTGGCATCTTCTTGCTAATCTCAATTCGTCCCCACATCATCAGACAACTGGTTGAGGTGAAACAGAGGAATTCAGTTGTAGGTCTACTCGTTTTTAATGAGACATTAGCGCCGGCAGGGATAGTATTGTCGTTCTGGGCGCTAGAGAGGGGGCCGGTGTCTCTGGTATCGACTATTATCAGTAGTCGCCCTATGTTTGTGCTTATATTCGCCCTTATCCTGAGCCGCTTATCACCTATGTTCCTGGAATGGGATTCCGGTAAAGGGATGCTAGCCCTGCGGCTCATTGCTACTGCCATGATTGTTGGCGGCATAGCTATTATCCACCTCACGTGATTGATAACTTATGCTGCGATTCTGGCCAGGGGAAGCGATTTCGGCTCAGGTTTTTAGACTTGGGCTAAAACTCAATCTCGAAGAGAAATAGTGGCGTGGCTTGGGGTGCTGGCAGGAATAAAAAGAGGCCGCTTATTATCTGCTGCTAATAGGCGACCTCTTTAACTGCGGGTTACCGCTTAGCTATTTTCTCTAGCGTCTTCAGGGAGGTGTCTATACCTCGGCCGAAGAGCTTGAGCTGGATAGGTTTACCGTTGCCATGTCTCTTGTAAACCCGGCAGATTTCGCAGATGCTGGTATCTGTACCAGTAGCTCCGTAATCATCCAGCTTGCAATATGTACCCTCTATCTCCCAGCAGGGCAAGAAAGGATACTTGGTTGCCGGGCACTCTTCTCGTATCATCGCCGGGCAGTGGCACATCTCCCAGCACGGAGCCTTCCCTGTCCAAAAGCTAACCTCCTCCTCTCCGATTGTCTTCACCTTTGTTTCGACAATCTCCTTGAACTTCTCAACCAACTCTGTTGTCATTGCTTCACCTCCTGTCTTTATTTCTCCAATCTCATTGACCATCTTCAGTTTAACAGGTAGGGGAGCAGATGCCATCCGCCTTAAGGCTAATTTTTACTTGTACTGAGACGCAATGATATGCCAACTCTAATCAGCTTTATTAGTTAGGCATTTAGGCCTATAGTTGCTATTATTGCTAGCTCTGCGTGGTAAATACTTAAGTTATTTTGTCTACCTGAGAAAATTCAGGGCAACCTTAATCCGTGGGTGCAGATTCAAAAGGGTCACCTCCTGGAGAGGAGAACCCTTTTGTCTTTGCGAAGAGCGTCAGCGATGACGCAATCCCGGAAATC
>DAOVDO010000009.1 GCA_030669525.1 Dehalococcoidia bacterium
CACGGTTTATAAAGTGCTTGCGGGCCAGCAGCAAGAGCTGGCCCTGGCTCTATCTTAAAGTAACAGGGAGCAGCAACTCTGACCATCTCTGGCGCTTCATAAAAACGCATGAACCCTCCATAGGATTCAGCCAATATGATATGCACATCTATCGGCATATCCACAGCCTGCCGAATAGATGCATACTGAGGCAGTGTCAAATCCCCCAGCGGATTAAAAGTGCCTGCACCCAGTTTTTCCAGTAGCTTAGCACTGGCAGCGGTGCCATGTCCGGCATAAATAGAAATCTTGAACGTCACATCCGCTGGAATGTCTCCATTTTCTCTCATTTTATCAAGCACCGTGAGCAACCCCTCATCAACAACCAGGAAACCCCGAAATCCTACGTCAATGCAGCGCATTATATCCGCAATAACATATTTCATCTGGTCAGTGCCACGTAGCCTGATTCCAGAAAGGGCGCCTTCATAATTATCAATCTGCCTTCCCGTATCCCATGATCGCCGAGGGCCTGGCACAATTATCACCTCCAGCCTGGCATCGGCAGCAATCTGGGCAAAATCCTTTAGCTCCTCCTTATCCAGTAGTGTAGCTCCCATAACCGTCGAAATCATGCGGTGAAGAGGGATATCTCTCTTCCTCATCTCATCCACAACGGCTTCAAGTACATTGGGTCGCTCCACGCCGGATATTTCCATCCTGTACCAGGCTCCATCAGGAAAGCGCTTTGTGCTGGTCGGCAGGTCGTAAGCATCCCCACCAGCCATCCCCATCTTCTCCATTGCTCTGGCCACTCTCTCTAAATTACCCATAGTCGTTAGTCCTCCTTTTTCTTTTTTGATTTTTAATCTTTGATTTCTAAATTTTGATTTCTTACTACTGCCATCAAATCATGACACCATCCATCCCCACTCTGTTTCATCCTGCCAGAAATGTCTCCGACATATTTCTTTTCAGCCTGCTGTTGCATTCTATGCATCAAATTTTTAAGCCCACACGGTTCTTGCAATTTCGACTTTTATTATCTGCATGCAGATAAGTAATGAGATAAGTAATGAAATGATTATTGAAAGGGAAATGATAATTAAACCAGTGGACTGAAGTGTTATTTATGATTAGCGACCTCAATCTTTTGATCAGGAGAATAATTCTAGTATATCGCCCTCTATGCGGATTGTCAAAGCTCGCCGCATTGCTTATTCGTGGCGTAAAGCATCAATGGGGTTAAGCCTCGCCGCTCGAACCGCAGGGTAAATACCCGAGACCAGCCCAACTATAACGGCTACTCCCACTGCCAGTGCAATAACATCGCCGGGAACCATGGCCGGGAATGGTAGCCCCATATCCGTTAATACGCCAGCGCTGACCCTGACTATGACCCACCCCAGCGCTATCCCTATAGCGCCACCACAGAGACTTAACACGGCAGCTTCAGTAAGGAACTGTGTTAGAACGTCACGCCGTTTTGCTCCCAGCGCTTTCCGAAGTCCGATTTCCCTGGTGCGCTCGGTAACGGAAACCAGCATGATATTCATTATGCCAATACCACCAACAAGCAGAGAGATTCCAGCAATAGCGCCCATGATAAGCTCTCCTATGGCATACATCTGGTCAGCGGTACGCGACACGTCCCCCATGCTAATCACCCCGAAATCATCTTCCTGTTCCGGCCTGATATGATGGCGCTGCCGAAGAATATTCTTTATCTCCCATTGTGCTGAGTCCACCATGTCTTCGCTTTTTGCCTGTACGGATATACCTTGGATAACGTGTCCACCGCTGCTACGCTCTGACGACAGAAGTGACAGCGCCGTAGTTAGCGGAACCATCGCTGACTGGTCCTCCGTGCCAAAAGCCTCTCCCTTATTCTTAAGAACGCCGATAACCTTGAACTGCCGCCCGTTAATTCTTATGTTCTGACCCAGCGGAGACATCTGCCCGAAAAGTGTTTCATCCAGTTCACTTCCCAACACAACCACCCTCGCCTTTGCTTTATAATCCTGCTCGGTTATAAAGACACCTTCTTCTACCTCAAAGTTACGTACGTACATGTAGTCGGTAGTTACACCAAGTGTAAGGCATCCGACATTCTCCCCCCCGGCTACCACTTCAGTGGTGGATTGCGTCACCGGCGCCACCATCGCTATAGAAGGAGCATTGCTGGCAATTACCTCGGCATCCTCCAGTGTCAATGTTGAGGTGGAAGCATACGCACCTGAAAGTCCACCACCACTGGATGCTGAGCCGGGCGTGACGAATATCAGGTTAGCTCCCAGTGATTCAAACGACTCCCTCATCATGGCCTGTTCTGCCCTCACCAGTGACACCATGGAGATAACCGCAGCCACGCCGATTAAAATGCCCAGCATGGTCAGGAATGAACGCAGCTTGTGACTGAATAAGGTATGTAATGCGGTAGCAAAGCAGTCCCACAGTTTCATTCTACCACCTCGATTTGACCATCACGTATTCTAATAGTGCGCTGGGTATAGGCAGCAATGTCTGCCTCATGGGTAACCAGCGCGATGGTTATGCCGTTCCGATTCAACTCCTGGAACAGGAGCATAATTCCCCTGCTGGTCTGGGTATCAAGATTACCCGTGGGCTCATCCGCCAGGATGAGAGAGGGGTTATTTACCAGAGCCCTGGCGATAGCCACTCTCTGCTGCTCACCACCGGCCAGCTCGCTGGGTTTGTGTTTGGCCCTGTGGGACAACCCCACAGATTCCAGGGCCTTTAAAGCTCGTTGCCGCCGACTGCCAGCACCACCATAAATAAGCGGCATCTCCACATTGGCCAGCGCTGAAGTCCTGGGCAACAGGTTGAAGCTTTGAAAGACAAAGCCTATCTTTCTATTTCTTATCTCGGCTAATTTATTATCGCTGAGTTTACTTACTTCAATGCCATCCAATAGATATTGCCCGGAACTGGGTTTATCCAGGCAGCCGATGATGTTCATTAGCGTGGACTTACCTGAGCCTGACGGTCCCATAATGGCCACCATCTCACCATCATGGATGCAGCAGCTTATTCCACTCAGAGCAGGCACTTCGGTCCGACCCGCTCTATACACCTTTGTTATATTCTCAAGCTCAATCATTTATCATCACCCAAACATCCTGAACGGTAACTGTGATTCAGGGAATACGACCTCTTCCCCTTCCACCAGTCCCGATAACACTTCAGTCCTTATGCCATCGCCCAAGCCCAATGTAATCTGCCTCTGCTCGACCTGCTCGCCGGCAATGACCTCCACCCACGGGCTATCCCAGCTTCCCTGTATAGCCCGATTGGGAATCAACAATACACCATCACGGCGCTCAATGACTATATCAGCAGTGGCACTCATTCCATCCCTGAGTTTTTCATCAAGCTCCTTTAAAGTTATAGTAGCCTTGTAAGACACCACGCCCGCCTGAATCGTTCCCGCCTGAGAAATAAAAGTCACCTTACCCCCTATTTCTCTATCAGGCAAGGCATCTAAAGTAACAATTACTTCCTGCCCCATTTCCACATTTGCAATATCTATTTCATCAATAACGCCATCCATCTCTATCTCGCTGGGGTCGATTAAGCGAATTGCCGGGTTGGCGTATGTCATGGATGAAATCTCCTGCCCCTCACTTATGGTGACCTCAGCCACTATGCCGTCAAAGGTCGCCACGATTACTGTTTTATCCAGCTCCAGCCTGGCACTTTCCAGCTCCAGCCTGGCCATGTCCAGAGAAGCCTGTGCCTCATCAACCTGTAGCTCTGCCAGCTTGACCGAAAGTGGTAACTCCCAGGGCCGTGTCCCGGACCTGTCTTTAGCCTTGACTATATTCGCTTCAAGCATATCCAGCATGTCCTGCACTTCCTGCTCTTCCCCCTCTGCTATAAGCCTCCGCAGCTCATCCAGGTCAGCATGGGCATCTTTCAGTGCCATCCAGGTGCCAGCCTGGTCATAAACATAGGTATCATAATAATGGGGGTAAATGGTGGTCATCAGCTTTTCATCCGCCATTCTATATGCAGCCTGTGCCGCCACACACCTGGCCTTTGCCATTTCCACGCCTAACTCCAGAGCTTGAGCATCCAGCCGTGCCAGAGTTTGCCCCTCCTCCACGCTATCCCCCTCCTCCACCAGCACCTCCACCACCGTGCCCATAGTGCCAAAGGATAAATCCGTTCTATGTGGCATTTCCAGGTTACCACTGACCGAGATACCTATTATCAAATCGCCCCGGGTAATCTCGGTGGTCTCCTGAGTTTTTTCTTCTTTTTGCCCGCAACCGGTCAGAACCGCACTTACCAGGCAGACTGCTATTAGTAAACTCAACCATTTTTTCATTTTTAATCAGCCTCCATTTTAGAAAAGAAATATGCGCCTAAACTGGCCAGAGTTATTGCCAGTACAAGCAGCACAGTAAAATCAACCCACAGTGGAAAGTTGGCAGCACCAACAAGCGTGCCCCTCAATCCATCTACTCCATAGGTGAGAGGGTTGATATACATTATGTGCCTGATACCTGCCGGCATAGCATCCAGCGGGAAAAAAACTCCCGAGAGGAAGAATATGGGCATTATTATCAGGTTCATTATGGACATAAACCCCTCGGTATCTCCCAGCCTGGTGGCAAGAATTAATCCGAAGCCGGTGAAGGTGGCACAGGTAAGAATCATAAATACTATTGACAGAAAGAATCCCGAAACGCTTGCTATCTTGACTCCCATGGCCACCGCTATTGCCACTATGATAAGAGCCTGTATTATCGCTGTGGTCATGCCACCAAGGCTCCTGCCCAGTATGATAGAGAACCGATTGACCGGTGCTACCAGTACCTCCTTGAGGAAGCCAAACTCTTTGTCCCATATAACAGATGCACCTGACATGGTAGCCGAAAACAGCAAGGTCATACCCACTATGCCTGGAGCCAGGAAATCAAGAAAATTCATTCCCTCGGGCATGCCGGGAATCATCCTGGCAGGCATAAAGCTCATCGGCAGCCCCAGGAAGGCAAGGAACAGAAAAGGCATCAGTATTGAACCCGCAAGCCGTGCCTTCACCCTCAAAAACCTCTTCATCTGCCTCAACCACATGGTGTAAATCGGCATAGGGTCTATTAATTCCGTAATTCTTACTGCCTGCATTCTATCTTCTCCTTCCAGCCATTTTTGCCATCCAGAAATCCTTGGCGCTACCTTCCTCTTCTCTTATCTCTCTGCCGGTGTAACACAGGAAGGCATCTTCCAGGCTCGGCTGGTGAAAATCAATAGCTGTTATGTCAAGTTCATGCTCATCAGCAAGCTCAACAATCTCAGGCATCCTCTCTTCGCCTCCCACGATGCCAATCTCGAGCGAGCCATTATGCGACTTAATTTCCTTTACCCAGGCAAGTCCATTCAATGAACTCACCAGTCCATCGCACGACCCTTCTGCTATTTGCAACGATACCATATTCGAGCCTGCCACCTCCTTCAGTTTGCCCGGCTTATCCACCACCGCAATTTTTCCCTCGTTTATTATAGCCACCCTGTGGCACAGGAAATCCGCCTCCTCTATGTAGTGTGTGGTAAGCATAATAGTCATGCCTTCTCTTTCGTTCAGCATGCCGATATAGTGCCACAGGCCTCTTCTTGTTTGTATATCCATTCCCAGTGTTGGCTCGTCCAGGAACAGGACTTCGGGATGATTCATAAACCCCCGGGCGACTTCGAACCTGCGCTGTATGCCTCCCGAGCAATCACCCACACTGGTATTCTCCCACCCCTTCAAGTCCATCAAGTCCAGCACCTCTGCAATCCTCTCCTCTCTTGTCTTCCGGTCCAGGTGATATAGCTGGCCATGAAAGTCCAGGTTTTCCCTGCCGGTGAGATATTTATCAATGCAGGGGTCCTGAAACACTATTCCGATACGTTCTCTGACGCTCTTCCTGTCCAGCACGACATCATGACCGCATACTTTAACCATGCCGGAAGTGGGATTCAGTATGGTGCACAGTATCCTGGTGATGGTTGTCTTACCGGCACCGTTAGGTCCCAGGAAGCCAAATACCTCTCCTCTGTTAACCTCCAGGCTAACCTGGTCCACGGCCGTGAAATCGCCGAATTTCCTGGTCAGGTTTTCAATTTCTATAATATTGCCCATTTTGTCCCTCATCCAGCTTTTTGCCCGCATAGTGCAAAAAGGCGGCTTCCAGGCTGGGCTTATACTGCCGTATGGAGGAAATAGCGAATCCGTTCTCCCTGGCCAGCCTGGCCAGCTCGGGAACCCTGGTCCTGTCACCCTCAACTGTCATCTCCAGCCAGCCATTATGATTGCTTATCTTTTTCACCCAGCTTATCCCATCGAGCAACCTCGCCATATCCTCACTCAAGCCCCGTGAAAGTCTGACAGACAGCAGGCTGCCACCAATGGAGCTCTTTAATCTCTCGGGAGTATCCGTTACCACTATCTTTCCACGCTCCAGGATAGCCACTCTATCACAGAGAAAGTCTGCCTCCTCTATATAATGTGTGGTCAGCAATATCGTTGTACCGGCTTCCCTGTTCAGCTTTTTAGCATGTTCCCACAGCATCCGCCTGGTCTGCACATCCAGTCCCAGTGTCGGCTCATCCAGGAATAGCACCCGTGGATAGTTCAGCATTCCCCTGGCTACCTCCAGCCTCCTCTGCATACCCCCGGAGTAATGCTGTACCAGCACATTTTCCTTGCTCCTCAGCCCTACCATGTCCAGTGCGCGGGATATCCTATCCCCCCTGGTCTTACTATCCAGGTGATACATCCTGGCATGAAAGTCAAGGTTCTCCCGGGCGGTTAGCTTGATATCCAGGCTCATTTCTTCAAAGACAACGGCAATGGATTTTCTCACTTCCGCCCTGTTCCTGGTAATGTCGTATCCGCACACGGAAGCTGTGCCTGAGGAAGGATTAAGTGCGGTGGCCAGCATCATTATAGTGGTTGTTTTGCCCGCACCATTAGCGCCCAGAAAAGCGAAAATCTCCCCTTCCTCAACCTCAAACGAGATATGGTCCACGGCAACCACATTACCAAAGGTTCTGGTTAAATTATTTACCTCAATCGCCTTCATGTTCTGTTTTTATGTCAATAGTCCCATCATCTTCCAGCGACCTGGCAAACTCTGCGAGCTTTTGGGTCATTAAGTTAAGTAGCTCCTCCACCGCCTCGACCTTGACAAAGACCAGCCCTCTACCGCTGAAATGACCGAAGGCCAGCAGCTTGCTACCGGCATCTATACCCAGCTCCTTTCTGGCTTCTACCGGAATAACCAGTTGACCTCGAGGTCCGACCACGGTAGAACCAAAACACTTGCCTACAGCATGTTCATTCTCTGGTTTCATTTCTGCCTCCTGCAATAAGCCTTGTGCCGAATTCAGTATTGTATGATTTTACTTACTTTTCTGTCAAATAATAGAATCCCCACCCTTCAACCACATAGAAATGGCCTAAAAACAACGAAGCACAAAATAACCCATGTATTTTAAGTTGAACTGGAGCGAGATGACGACAGGAAAAAGGAGGAACGCTATAAAGCTTCATACCATGAACTCTAAGGAGAAGATGTCATCAAGGATATAAACGAGTACAAATAATTGCTGAGGGATAGTAATGTTGTTAAAATGATTTATTAAAGAAGCTTATAATTTGGCCTAGCGAGATTTCTGATGGGGGTTTATAATGGGACGAGAGATGTTGCCCACTTTGTACATAGATTTACAGCCAGAGTACTGGAGCCTGCAAAAGGAGGTACCTTGAATGAATCAAGAGGGGAGATGCCTATGAGAAAATAAAGGGTGGATGAGTGGATAAAAATTTAGAAAGGAGTATCAAGTGAAACACAAGTTGGTTACACTAGTTCTAGCGGTAGTAGTCATTGTAAGTTTGGTTTTTATTGGCTGTGCTAAACCAACACCAGCGCCGGAGGAAACGTGGACAATCAAATTTGCTTATGAAATGCCGTCGACTGCACCCTTACCTGTATACGGTTTTGAGCCCTGGGCGAAAGATGTTGAAAGGGTTACTAAAGGCAGAGTTAAGGTTGAGACATATCCTGGAAATACTCTATTCAACACGAGGTCAGATGCGGTTGAGGCTATTAAGTCCCGGATTGCTGATGTAGGCTTTATGTATGCGTGGGCTTTCGCGCCTCAATTTGATCTGATAGATGTTCTGTCATGCCCATTTATGATACCAAGTGGTGAGGTTGGCAGCCGTGCTACCTGGGCGGTTTATGAGAAGTTTCCTGAAATTCAGGCACAGTGGGATGATGTGAAGTTGTTAGCGGCTTGGACTACACAACCGTATTTCTTAATAACCAAAGACAAGCAAATCAAAACCCTGGAAGATTTCCAGGGGATGAAGATGAGACAGACCGGAGGAATGGCAACAGAGATGCAGAAGCTGCTTGGTGGTATACCCGTGGCAGCACCTATGCCGGACAGTTATGAGAATCTGCATAAGGGTGTGATAGATGGCATGGGGGCAAATGGCGAGGCTACCATTGGCTTCAGACTTTACGAAGTAGTTAAATATTACACAATTGTGGCTACAACCTGCGTAACCCAAGAACTAATAATGAATAAGGATGCCTGGAATGAGCTTCCGACAGATATCCAGCAAGAAATAATGAGCGTCTGTGGTGACAATGCAGCAATCAGGTTTGGTGGTAATTGCTTTGATAGAGCCTGGCAAGAATTGCCAGATAAAGTAAAAAAAGAAGGCTTTGAAATGATTACATATACCCCACCTGAGGAAGAGCTGAATAGGTGGAAGGAAATTGCTGGCACGCCGCTTTGGGATAAGTGGGTAGCTGATATGGAAGCACAAGGTTATAGCAATGCACGAGAAATGCAGGAGGAAGCACTTCGTCAGGTAGAGCAATATAGCCAGGGTAAGACTGATATGTGGCAAGATATGTTTAAGTAAAGGTTATCCTTTATCCAGCCTATGTGATAACTAACAGCACAGATAGGGTGGTAGTCCGTTAATGCCATCTACCACTCTATCTGCGGTGGTGAATAAGTTTAGCCCGGGTGTATTGTAGACCCGTCTTTCGAAATCCAGCATGATGTGACGTAGTGTTGTGTGTGGGTCAAAATCTCATCACTTCGGGGGTTATTTCGAGGAAGAGAAGTATGTTGTTAAGCAAAGCTGCTCACTTTATGAATATTGTAGCTGCCCCTGCCGCCAGGTGGATGAACATGGTAGCGGCTATCACCCTAGCGGCGATGATGATACTGGTCGGTACTGATGTCGTTCTGCGTTATGTTTTCAGCTCCCCAATAGCTGGTTCCTATGAAATTATCCAGTATGCGATGACTATCGTTGTTGCTTTCGGACTAGCTTATTGTGCTCTTGAGAAAGGGCATATCAGAGTTAATTTGTTAGTCTCCAGGCTATCAGCCCGGGGTCAGGCGGTGATAAACAGCATCGCCAGCCTTGTTTTCTTGGCTTTATTTACTGTAATAATCTGGCAGTCTTTATTGCGGGCACTGCTGATGATTAAGGCTGGCCAACTATCAGAAGTTTTGTATTTCCCTCTATTCCCATTTGCACTGGTGGTCGTTGCTGGCTGTGCTGTGCTCTGTCTCGTACTACTGAGAGATTTATTGGAGTATTTGTCCCAGGCGGTGAAGAGATGACGCCGCTCGCTATAGGATATATCGGTATAGCTATTCTTATCATACTCCTATTTTCTGGCATACATATCGGTGTCGTTATGGGACTTGTAGGCTTTTTTGGTATGGCCTACATAAATGGCTGGGGTGCTGGGCTTGGTGTATTGAAGACCGTTCCACTCACTACCTTCGCTAATTACGGTCTGAGCGTCGTCCCTCTTTTTATCCTCATGGGTTCACTATGCTTCCATGCCGGGATAAGTAAAGATATTTATGATACTGTCCATAGCTGGTTGGGGCATCTCCGTGGTGGTTTGTCTATGGCTACAGTCGGTGCCTGCGCCGGGTTTGCGGCAGTAAGTGGCTCCAGTCTGGCGACCGCAGCTACAATGGGCACAGTGGCTTTGCCTGAGATGAAAAGATATAAATATGCCCAGACGCTGGCAACTGGCTGTGTCGCTGCTGGTGGCACTCTGGGTATTTTGATTCCCCCCAGTGTGCCACTCATCATTTATGGAATTCTTACCCAGCAGTCGATAGGAAAGCTCTTTCTTGCCGGCATTATCCCTGGTGTACTTCAGGCTGCCTTTTATATGGCAGTTGTCCATATTTTATGTCGGAGCAATCCTCTTTTGGGTCCACCAGGACCTAAAACAAGCTTGGTGGAGAAAATATCCTCGCTCAAGAAGACCTGGGTGGTATTGCTCTTATTTTTATTGGTTATCGGGGGCATTTACCTGGGATGGTTTAGCCCTACTGAGGCGGCTGGGGTTGGTGCCTTTGGCGCTTTTATTTTTGCCATAGCAATGAGGCGGCTTAGATGGTCAAATTTCAAGGACAGCATTGTTGGGACAACAAAAACCACAGCCATGATATTCGTTATCTTCCTGGGTGCTATGATTTTAGGCTATTTCCTGGCGGCTACCAGGCTTCCTTTTGAAATAGCATCCTTTGTTAGCGGACTATCAGTAAACCGCTATGTTATTCTCTTGCTTATTTTGCTTGTTTATCTGTTTTTAGGATGTATCATGGATTCCTTGGCGATGATTTTGCTTACTGTACCAATCTTTTTCCCATTGATTACGGCTCTGGGGTTTGACCCGATATGGTTTGGGATAATAATAGTTAGAGTAACTGAGATAGGGTTGATTACGCCGCCGGTAGGGCTCAATGTTTTTGTTATTAAAGGGATAGCTAAAGATGTCCCCATGTATACCATATTCAGGGGTATATTACCCTTCCTCTTGGCCGATATATGCCATGTAGGCTTACTGATAGTAGTGCCTCAAATTGCATTGCTCTTGCCCAGTTTGATGCATTAGGAAAATGTAGTAGTAAAATGCAAATAGTGTGTATAGCATAATACACAAGTAAAGGAGGTCAACAAATGTATGGATGGCGTGCTAGATTAGGAATAATAACACCTTCCCTAAACACAGTAACTGAACCTGAGTTTAATCTGATGACACCGGAAGGGGTAACTTGCCACTACCAGAAATTCGCCTTCACTGGCGGTGGGCTTGAGGGTCTTAAAAGGCTGGAGAAATTGGTACCAGATGCATCTGAGTTAATTTCTCACTGCCAGCCTGCAGCAGTCACTATGTGTTGTACTGGCGGCAGCTTTGCTGGTGGATATGGCTATGACCAAATTTTAATACACAAGATGAAAGAGAGAAATGGCAATCTGCCAACGACTACAACCTCCACCTCAGCAATAGATGCCTTGAAAAAACTAGGGGCAAAGAAAATATCGATGGCCGTACCATATCTCGAAGAAATAGCCCAGGTGGAGAAGAAATTCGTTGAAAGCCATGGAATACAAGTTGTAAAGATGAAGTGGCTTGGTAAAGATGGTTTTGAAATCAGCGAAATACCTTACGAAACAGTATATGCTTTGGCAAAGGAAGTAGACCAGCCAGAGAGTGAAGCTATCTTCATCAGTTGCGTCACGTTGCATACCACAAAAATTATTGAGGCATTAGAGCACGATTTGGGAAAGCCTGTCATTACTAGCAACCAAGTGACTATGTGGAATCTGCTACGGCTCGCTGGCGTAAATGAGAAGATTGAAGGTTATGGTCAGCTCTTAAAGCAGGGTATATAAATTATGTGGCTAAGGATCTGTAGATAATAATGAAAGGGGGCTTACAGTGACACAAGAAGAGTTAGAAGCCAGAATTACACGTTTGGAGGATATTGCGGAAATAGTAAAACTACAGGCCAGATATTCTCATCTCTATCATATGATGGAGCTTGAGGCGGTGGTAGATATGTTTGCTCAAAAGACCCCAGGCGTAACAGTGGAGATAAGCGACAGTGGTGTATATGAGGGTATTGAGGGTGTTAGGAAAATATTCACCGCAGCTTTGGCACAACGCTTCCAAGAGAGAGCGACAGGGTGGTTTGTGCTGCATATGTCTCAGAATCCTGTTATCGAGATAAACCGAGATGGTAAAACAGCGAGGGGTCTCTGGCATTGTCCTGGCTTTATGAACGGA
>DAOVDO010000129.1 GCA_030669525.1 Dehalococcoidia bacterium
GGAATGGTACCTCTGATTAAGGATGGCATGCTCAAAGTGAAAGCAGGCATCACCACCCCTTCCGAAGTGCTGCGCAGCGCTTACTTCATAGAGTAGAGGTTGCTATGCAATATTCCTATGTCGCTTGCACCAAAGATAATAGAATAGTCAAAGGCAAGCTCTCTGCAGCTAGTGAGGAAGTTGCCGCCGACATGCTGACTTACAGCGGCTATAGGGTGCTTAGCCTCAAGGAAGCTACACCGTTTTTCCCCGCAGCGAAATCAACCACACGACTTCGCCCCATAAACCCAGCCGAAATAATAATGTTCTCCCGGCAGCTAGCTTTGTTGCTCGAAACAGGCACTGATATGGTTACCTCTTTAGA
The DNA here is from genome assembly GCA_030669525.1 of Dehalococcoidia bacterium. Next base: position 365 of record DAOVDO010000129.1, read on the forward strand.
GCTGCTACAAGCTCAGGTGACCAACCGCACCTTAAGGAGGATAATTGGTGATGCAATTTCCGATGTTCAAGGTGGTAGCCCTCTATCACAGGCTCTAAGTAAGCATCCCCGTGCCTTTCCCACAGTTTATCATCGGCTGGTATCCGTAGGGGAAAAAAGTGGCAATCTGGAAGTGGTATTAAGGCGCGCCGCTGATTACATGGAAAGGGTAGCTACAACTCGAAAAAACATCAAGGGTGCCTTAGCCTATCCTACCATTGTTTTTATCGTCGCCATCATAGTCATTGCAGTATTAATAGCCTTCGTTTTCCCTGCCTTCTCTGGTTTTTATGTCTCATTTGGCGTCCAGTTACCAGCACCAACCAGAACACTTATCGCCATCACTGATTGGCTGCACCACTATGGTCTTTGGCTCCTGGCAGGAATGGTGGCTGCTGTGGGCATGGGATATGCCTATACCAGAACGCCGACAGGCAGATACCAGTGGGACACATTAATGCTTACTCTTCCTCGCATCGGGCATATTAATCTTCTCAGCGAGCTTTCCCGTTGTTGCCACACCATGGCATTGTTGTATAGCAGCGGTTTACCCTTGCCTGAAATAATGACCGTGGTTATCCAGGGAACCAACAATAAGGCCATGGCAAAGGCATTGAGCGAAGTTCAGCAAGCTATGATTGCCGGCCAAGGCCTATCCCATCCCATGACAAAGAACAAGCTTTTCCTGCCCCTCATGGCGCAAATGACTGCCGTGGGCGAGGAGACCGGCAATCTGGATAATACATTAGCCACTGTAGCTGAGGCTTATGAGACCGAAGCCGATGATAAGACAAAATCCATGGTTGCCCTTATCACCCCAGCTATGACTATAATCATTGGCTTAGTAGTTGGCTTTATTGCCCTGGCTTTACTTTCCGCCATGTATTCAATCTATGGGCAGATATCATTTTGAAATGAAGGGGGGAGAATGAAGGGCAAGTCTAGGGGAGCAGGCGCTATCGAAGCGATGATAGCCCTAGCTATCTTGGGCTTAGTGGCTGTCGCTTTTCTTGGTGGCCTGTCCACCTCACTCAAGGCCACCTCTATCGCCGATGAGCGAACTACCGCTCAAACCCTAGCCCAAAATCAGATGGAATATATTAAGAGCCAGGGCTACGATAAGGATAACGACCCACCACAGTATAATGTAATCTCAGACATTCCTGATGGGTATACTATCGAAGTTGCTGCTGAGCGGTTGGACCCCGAAGGTGATGGCCTTGACAATGACGATGGGCTGCAGAAGATAACAATCACCATTAGGCATCATGATAAAGAGGTGCTGACGTTAGAGGACTATAAGGTAAACCGATGATTAAGCTGATAAAAAACCAAAAGGGGTTCACCCTGATTGAGCTGATAATAGCCATTGCCCTAACCGGCATTATTGCTGCCGCCGCCGCTACAAGCATACATCAGGTAATTTCCGGCACTGCCCTGGGCAATAACTACAATACCGCCATAAACCAGGTACGCAATGCTGGCTACTGGGTTAGCAGGGATGCCCTAATGGCTCAAAGTATAGTGGCCGAGAATCTCACCGCTCCAAAAGTCCTGGTTCTAGACTGGGTAGGTTTGGAGTGGAAGGAAGAGTCTGGTCCAAATGAGCGACAATGCACTAACGCTTATCACATCGAATACCGCTATGATGGTAATGAACTTGAGCGCTACCAGAAGATAACCACCTATAAATATACCCTTAATGGTCAGTTTATGCCCGATGAGACGGTTATAAGCAACAGCACTACTTTAGTTGCAGACCACATCACCTCCATATCTATATCCCACCCACCACTGGGCAACAACAAATGGGCAGTGACCGTAAAAGCCAGGTGTGAGCAAGCCGAGGAGGAGAGAACCTACGAAATCAAACCCAGACCAAGTGTCTGATACCTGAAGATAGGGGCTCAAAGATGAAGTTGTTAAAGAAAATAATCCAGAGCGAAGGCGGGCAAGCCTTGCCTATAGTCCTGATTTTGCTGGCTTTGGGTGGACTGCTCATTGCTCCTGCTCTTGGTTACGCATCTACCACTCTTAAAGTTGACCAGATGCACGAGCAAAAAATGGCTGCACTCTATGCCGCCGATGCGGGAATAGAAGATGCCATGCATAAGATAGTGACTGACAATACATCATTGGAAGAATTAGAAATAGGGCAACCTTACAGCTACCCTACAGAAAGCTTACCGATGATAAATAATCTACGACTAGATTCTATCATCGTAACCAAGTGGCCGGTTGTGTACAACATACTTGGTGAAGACGAGTATCAGCTAGACAAGCCTCATTCTGGGTGGATTCAGCCTGGAATGCCATATGAGGCGGCTCGGACCGACGAGTATGTCGAGTATTGCTGTAGCATTATTATTGACTACGATTATGAGACATACAATAAGAACATATGGGTAACAAGCGTAGGCGCTTCCCTTTCCCCTTATCCTGGCGATGAGAGTCTAATTGTATGCCCATACGATGTTGCTCGTTCAGGAGTTCTAGCATCTGGTAACCCTACCAGTGAAATTAAGTCTGTTGGTGGCGGCTGGGCAGTAATCTGGAGATGGGATAGCAGTGTCAGGTTTGATAAAGACCATAGAAATGGGGAGCTCAGCTTTAAGTTTAAAATCCTTGACCCTGATTGGGAACTTGGGCAGTATTTCACCTTTTTGACCACCCAATCGCAGGATATATCTTACTCAGCCAGCAGAGACCTATACAAGTGGGTAATCGAAGCTGAGGTTGGGGACACCACTGTCAAATCGTGTGTGCTCGAAGAAGAGGAAATTGATAAGTTGGATGTTCTAACCTGGGAAATTAACCCACTGGCATAATAGTTAAGCTTTAAGGCAGAAAAGGAAGGCTAAAATCATTGAAGATAAGTAAAACAACTCGGTGGATTTTAACTCTCGGCATTCTGGCTATCCTCCTCGTCAGCTTAGGTGTAATTTATGGTCGCCAGATGGCAGAGCAGAACCGGCTGAATGCCAATATAGCTCAGGCACATCAGGATTTTGTTAAATACACCAGGCAGCAAAAAGATTTGGAAACAAAGCTCAATCAAGCGAATTCCCGCATTACCACTCTCCAGGGTGAATTTGAATCTCCCACCATATCTGTGGAGAACAGCGATGCCTTGTTTGAGGCTGCTGATGATACCAGCGTAACCATAATCAAGCTTACCTCTTCACTTCCCAAACAAGTGGAGCTAAACGGCATCACCTATCAAGTTTTCTCTATCAGCGTTACTGCCGAGGGCGAGGTGGAGGCACTGCTCCAGTTTGTGC
>DAOVDO010000006.1 GCA_030669525.1 Dehalococcoidia bacterium
GGATGGTAACCGTGTACCAGTAACACAGGGGGTTATCGGACGGTCCTACAATCCAGTTTCTGGAGAATTGTATCATCTGCCCCCAATCGGCATAGCCCTCCGGTGCACCCAGACCCAGGAAGCTCAACGCTGCCGCTGATAGAACAATAGCGCCGATGTCCAGGGAAGCCATGATTAAGGTGGGATAGATAGCGTTGGGCAGGACATGTCTCAGTATTATTCTACGGTGCGAACTGCCTATCCCCCGCGCTGCCTCTACATAATCTTCCTCCCTGACTGCCAGTATGTCTCCCCTGATTAGCCGTGTATAGGAAGGCCAGGAGACGATGGTGAGCGCAATGATTACACTGTTCAAGCTGGGTCCGAGAGCTGCCGTGATAGCCATGGCTAAAATCAGTGGCGGGAAAGCCAGAAATATGTCGGTGACTCGCATGATGACTTCATCTATAATGCCGCCAAAGTATCCGGCTATGCTGCCGAGCGTGATACCTATGAGCAATATGATTATTATTACGGTCAAGCCTACCTTGAAGGCGGAGCGAGTCCCCCAGATGACCCCATAGAAGATGTCGTATTGACCCTGGGTAGTGCCGAATATATGTTCCTCCCCGGGAGGTAGGGGTGTAGGTTTAAAGCCATCTCTGGGTATCTGGTAGGGGTCTATTTGGTCCTCATGGGGTGGTGCCAGGACAGGGGCAAGTATAGCGATGAAGACAAAGATAATAAGAAGTGTTAGCCCTATAGCCGAAAGCGGGTTGCTCCGCAGCAGGTGTAAAGTGTACTTCAGACTGTTCACCCTACTTTAGCCCCCAATCTTATCCTGGGATCGACGCGGGCGTAGAGAAAATCGACTACCAGGTTGGTAATTACGAACAGGACACCGTTGAACAGGGCGAAGCCCAGTACGGCAGGAATGTCCAGGTGGACGGCTGACTGCCAGGCCCACCAGCCAAGCCCCTTGTAGTTAAAAATGGTCTCGGTAATGACTACACCGTTTACCAGCATGGCCAGAAGGTAGCCTGATATCGTCAGCACTGGAATCAGGGCATTCCTCCTGGCGTGTTTGCTGACCACCGTGCCCTCATCTACACCCTTGGCGCGGGCGGTAAGTATGTAACCCTTGCCCAGAGCTTCCAGCATGCTGGACCGCATCAGGCGCATTATGAAAGCCACATTGACTACGCAAAGAGTTATCACAGGAAGAACCAGGTGCCTCAAGCTGTCCAGCAATACCGCGCCATTCCAATTTAAAATGGCATCCAGTACATTGAGATGAGTATAGCGGATGAACGCTTCGGAGTTGACCAGGATGTTCATCTCGGTGCACAGTCTCTCCGGTGGTAAAAGTCCGGAGAAATAACCATAGAAGACCATCAGGAGCATCAGCCCCAGCCAGAAGGTGGGCAGGGACCAGCCTATAATAGCCCCCAGACGGGTGATATGGTCGAGGGGTCTATCCTTGTGGGCAGCGGCCTTACTGCCCAGTAAGATGCCGCTGATGATGATTAGCGGCGCGGCAAATATAGCCAGTTCCAGGCTGGTGGGCAGGAAATGCAATATGGCGTCCGTAACCGGCATGGATACCACCCTGGACCAGCCCAGGTTGCCGTGCAGCACCTGATTTATCCAGGTGCCGTACTGGACCCATACCGGTTGATTGAGGCCGTACTTCTCAATTATGGCAGCCACGTTGGATAGCTGCTTGACGTCCCGGACATAAAGAGCAGCTCTCTCTATGGGGGAGAAAAACTGCAGTACGGCGAATACAAGAAGGCTGACACCAAATAGCACCGGTATGATAAGTGCCAGCCTGCGAATAATATAATCTCTAAGTTGCAAGCTTTGAGGTTCCTTTTACAAGTGAAAGGCCCCCGCTAATCGGGCAAGGGGCCTTTCCTTGCTTTTCTAATTAGCTTATTCCGGGTGCTGTAATGTTAACACCCTTTGCTATCTTGCGCTAATCTCAATACCCTTTGCTCAGCGTGTATACATGTCCTATTTGTGCCGGGTCTATGGGGTTGAACACGAATCCCTGGACCCAATCGCGGAAGTATCGCCTGCCCAGCGGCTGGCACAGCAGAATGCCGGGATTATCATCATAGTATATTTGCGCCAGCTCATTATAGATTGCCTGTCTTTCTGCCGGGTCTGTTGCGGCAATTCCTTTAGCAATTAGCTCATCTACCGCGGGATTCCTGTAGTTCTGCCATCCAGAGAAGGTACCATGGCTGTGCATGAATGGGTAGATAAAGTTGTGGGCATCAGGGTAATCGGCCAGCCAGCCAATCTGGAACATAGGCAGCAACTGCATGTACATGCCCCTGAGTAGCGTTGGCCACTGCATAACCTGGATCCTTACCTGGAAATTCGGGTTAATCTTGAACAGGTTAGACTGCAGGATTTCGCAGGCGGTCTTTCTGGGAGTATTACCGGCGTTGTAGCCTATGGTAAATACAAACCCTTTCTCCCAGACCTCGCCACCCCATGCCTTCTTGAAGTGTTCCTCTGCCTTGGCCAGGTCTTTGGCATACTTCGGCAGGTCGGGGTTATGGTAGGAAAGCCCATCAATCACGGGTGAAGCCATTTGCTTGCCCTCGTTTGACATGGCATCACTTATGTAAAGCTCCCAGTCAAAGGCATAGGTGAACCCTTTCCTGATGTCATCGTCGGTGAAGAAGTCGAGCGGTACGCCGTTGCCGTCCAGTTTGCCGCTGCCAACAAAGGTGCTCTCGGGGTTGATATCGAACTGGAAGAAGAAGGAATCTACGCTCAGTTCAGGCAGGTCCTTGTACACCGTTAACCCCTTGGAACCCTCAAGCTCGCTGATGTAGTCCCTGGGAACATAGACCCAGTCGGCGTCACCAGCCTCCAGCATGAGTTTCCTGGTGGTCCATTCGTCCACGACCTTGGTGATAAATCTGGCGAAGTTGGCTGGTTCTTTCCAGTAGTTGTCGTTTCTTACCAGTGATAGCTCAATGCCTGCGTCCCATCTCTCCAGCATAAAAGAGCCAGTGCCGTTAGCTATTGACTGCAGGGGTGAGCCACCGGCAGGAGGGTCGTTGAGCGCTTCGTATGAAGCCTGCGTGCCATCCCAGTCACCTTTCTCTATGCACCATTCCCGGTCCACAATGGAACCCCAGGGACCGGCAAGAATCTGCATGAACGGTTCATAGGGGGCTACCAGGTTGAATTGCACCCAGTCACCATCTACCTCAACCGCATTCGTTATGTCCGACAGTGGGATGAGTCCGTCGTCTGTGCGAGAAGTCTGGATGCCGAGCAGCGGCTCGAAGAACATCCACTGAGGTCCGGCGCCGTAGTCCTGTACCATTCCTCGCTCGAAGGAGTATTCCACGTCCGACGGGGTTAAATCGTTGCCATTGTGGAATTTTACTCCCTTTCGAATCTTGAAGCGGTAAGTCTTACCATCTGCAGAGACATTCCACTCTGTAGCCAGTGCCGGGGCGAACTTATTTACGCTCTCGCCATCATACCAGATAAGAGGGTCATAGATAGTTTGAGTCTGTTCACCGCTGGCCGTGTCATAACCGTAGACCGGGTCGAGAGAGTCAACATCTCCGATGGTGGCCTGGATGAAGGTATCGGGGTTGTTGATCTCCGGCGTTGGCGGTGGCGCCGGTGCCGGTGCCGGTCCGGGTGCAGGTGCTGGTGCCGGCCCTGGTGATGGTGCTGGCTCTGCGGCGCATGCTGGTAGCAGCATGCACGCCAGGAGCAATACCGACACGAGCAAGCCCAGCTTGCCTATTGATTTGCTTTTCATTTCTTGTCCTCCTTATGGAATTCTTATGTGGGGCAAAATGTAACACCACCTGTTTAGCTTGTCAATAGGCTGTAGCTAAGTTGTTGATGTTCTACGATTTTGTCACCTACTCGCTTCACTTACGTCCGTTTTTCCTCTATTATATTGTTGAGGTTTGAAATTACCAATGGAACCAGAAACGCTGGAATGGCTTGAGGACCGGTTGAGAATACTGGACCAGAGCAAACTTCCTCAGGTGCAGAGCTTTGTGGACCTGTCTGACTACCGGGATGTGGCCTGGGCTATCAGGGAGATGAAGGTTAGAGGGGCGCCAGCTATCGGCATAGCCGCCGCCTATGGAATAGCCCTGGGAGGGCAAGCAATAGAAGCGGCTAGCAGGGATAAGTTCCTCACCCGATTAAATCAGGTTATACAGACGTTGTCTGCCACCAGGCCTACTGCAGTCAACCTGTTCCGGGCTATTGGCAGGATGAAAGAGACGGCTACCAGAGGCGATAATATTGCTGAGATAAAGAAAATGCTCGTTAATGAAGCAAAGCAAATCCACAGTGAAGAAATAGAGGCAACCAGGAAGCTTTCCCAGATAGGTGCCGGGCTTATTAAAGACGGCTTTACCATTCTCACTCACTGCAACGCCGGTTTTTTAGCCACTGCTGGCTATGGCACTGCGCTGGGTGTAATCAAAGCTGCTGAAGAGCAGGGAAAACGCATAAGCGTCATCGCTACGGAAACTCGTCCTCTTCTCCAGGGGGCCAGGCTTACCGTCTGGGAATTGAAGCGGGCAGGCATTCCGGTGACCTTAATCACTGATTCCATGGCTGGCTATTTTATGCGCCGGGGTGGGATAGACTGTGTTATCGTTGGCGCCGACAGAATCGCTGCCAATGGCGATGTGGCTAATAAGATTGGCACCTACTCTCTGGCTGTGTTAGCCAGAGAGAACAGCATCCCCTTCTATGTGGCTGTGCCAACAACCACCATTGATTTTTCCCTGGCTTCAGGGGACGAAATACCTGTTGAGCAGCGGAATCCCCAAGAGGTGACCCATATTCGGGGGGTGCCCATTGCGCCTGAAGGGACAGAGGCTGCTAACCCTGCTTTCGATATAACCCCTCATAATTATATCAGCGCTATCATCACTGAAAGGGGTATAATAAAAGAGCCTTTTATCGATGAATTAGTAAAAGCTGCTGCTTGAAGTGCGGGTGTCACCAAAGCCGCTTTTTTAGGTAAAGAGTAACCAGAGGGGGTGATAGATATGGAGCTTTCTCCATTAGCAAGGGAGAGATTGGCCAGGATAGGCGCTCTGTCATCGGAGGAAAGAGAGGGTATGAGGCGTTCAAACGAGCTTGATTCCATGCTCTCTCAGTATTTCCAGGGAGAGCTTGGCTCCGAGGAACTGTGGAAGGAGCTGAAATCTCTTAAAGACCAGAGTGATGAATCCATTGTAATAGAGGCACAGGTCAAGCTGGTTGATACGCTCCGATTACAGATGGGCCAGGCGGATTTTGAGCAGCGCCGCAGCGCCATTTTAGCACTGGAGACGATGAAGGGCGAGGGAAAATATTCCAGCCTGGAGTTGATTTTCAATTCAATCGAAGACCTGCGACAGAAATATACACAGGCGAAGGAGCAGGCATACGAGCAACTCAAAGCAGGTATAGAAAAACAGCTTCAGACAATAACCCAGCAGGCGATCAGGCAGGGTATGAAGATTGATGTGGAAAGCTCAGTGGATGCCAATATCAAAAATAGCCCGCAGTGGAAAGGTTTCATCTCTGAGCACGAGCAAGCATCCGGGGAAATGTTTAACGGCTACATAGCCAGGCTGCGCGAGCTTATATAGATGATTGAGGGAGGTAGCTTTCATCTCCCAGAATCCTCGGGGGCATTCAACGTGAGTTATTCTGTGAGCGTTTGATAAAACAAATATATAATTTGCAATAAAATCCTCTATTGATTATAATCAATATGGTCATTATAGGCATAATGATCATGGGGGTTAATAATGCTTAAGAAGATATCAGCACAAAAAGCCAGGCAGAGGTTTGGAGAGATGATGGATGAGGTTCGTCTCAAGGGGGACAGATATATTATAGAGAGGGGAAATAGACCGATGGTGGCAGTGATGCCTGTGGAAGAGTATGCTGCATGGGAGGAGAGCAGGGAAAGGCTTTACGGAAAGATCAGACAAATAAGGGGAAGAAGCAAGGATGTGTCCTCAGAAGTGCTTGAGGGCGAGATCAAGGAAGCTATAGAAGCAGCAAGAAGTTTTAATCAGTAGATATTTCTTATGCTTAAAATTGTTTTGGATGCTAATGTATTCGTCAGCGCCTTGTTAAATCCCCATGGTAAACCAGCCCAAATCCTTAATTATGTTTTTGAAAACAGAATTCGCCTTTTCGCTTCGTCGCATATCCTTAGAGAACTGGAGCGGGTCTTAAGCTATCCAAAGTTGGTGAACAGGCACAGATTAGATAGTGAAGAACTAAAGGGATTCATCTCTGACATTTTAAGCATAGTATCACTGGTTGAGGAGAAGAAGATAGTTGAGGTAATAATGGAGGGCCCTGCGGATAATCATTATTTATCCTGTGCCTTCGATGCAGAGGTAGATTTTATCGTCTCAGGGGATGTTCATTTGCTGAACCTGGGAGAATATGAAGGAATTAAAATAGTTACGCCCGCGCAGCTTTTAGAGATAATTAAAAGGGAGGGAAAAGCTTAATGCCCGAAGTGAAAATAGGGATTATTGGTGGAAGCGGCCTTTACCACCTGAAGGGGATGACTGAGATAGAACAGGTGAAGGTTAACACACCTTTTGGCGAGCCCAGCGATGATATTGTAGTGGGAAATCTGGAAGGTATAAAGGTTGCTTTTCTTCCCAGGCATGGAAAGGGACATCGGATTTATCCCGGTGGGCTTCCATCAAGGGCGAATATCTACGCTTTGAAATCTCTGGGGGTGGAGAGGGTTATCTCGGTGGGAGCTGTGGGCAGCCTGAAAGAGGAAATAAAACCACTGGACCTGGTTGTCCCTGACCAGATCATCGACAATACCAAAGGCAGGGACAGCACTTTCTTCACCAGCAGCATAGTGGCTCATGTTGCCTTCGCTGAGCCTTTCTGCCCTGTATTAAGCCAGGTTTTATTTAAGGCGGCTACCATGGTAGGTGCAACGGTGCATAAGGGAGGTGTTTATGTGGCCATAGAAGGACCACAGTTTTCCTCCAGGGCTGAATCGCAGATTTACCGCTCGTGGGGCGCCGATATTATAGGTATGACAGTCATGCCGGAAGCAAAATTAGCCAGGGAAGCTGAAATGTGTTATACCATGCTCGCCGTTGTCACCGACTACGATTGCTGGCATCCCAGCCACCAGTCGGTGACGACCGAGATGATTCTGGCCAGCCAGAAGAAGGGTATTGACACTGCCAGGGAAATCCTGAGACTGGCGATTCCTGAAATCCCGCAGGCGAGGAGTTGTGACTGCTCTGCTGCGCTCAAGAATGCCATTGCTACATCGCCTGCGCATATACCGGATAAGGTAAAGGCAGATTTGGCTCTGCTTATCGGGAAATATCTAAAATGAGTGTAAAATACATCCAGTCATTGTGGATAAGAATATGACCGGAAAGATATCAGACGGATTTCAATTCGGTTGCCTGCCTACAGCTATTGGCAGCATGCCTCACATAGACCCCGATGAGGCTTGCTCTGTTGTCAGGAAATATCTTCCTGATATACCTGCCTGGCCTCAGTTGCCCGGGCGCTCCTCAAAGGAAAGCATATACGCTCAGTTCAGCGAGGGCTTCCCCGGAATAGTGATAGACGAAGGCAAAGTCCACGTTGAGCCGTCGGCTAATTTCGATGCCGGGCTGGAACAGGTTTATGTCGATTGTGAGGAGGGTAATCCTGTTAAATATGGCGTTTCTGCGGAGTATGCCGCTGGACTTCACTGTTTCCTGTCAAAGGGTGAAAGGCGGGGAATAGTCAAGGGACAGATAATAGGTCCTGTCACCTGGGGGCTTACCGTTACCGACCAGGCTGGCATGGCTGTCCTGTATGATGAGACACTGATTGAAGTAATGGCCAAATTCCTGCGGCTGAAAGCTGCCTGGCAGGAAAACGCTCTAAGGAGGATGTCACCAAATACTATCATCTTTGTGGATGAGCCATATCTGGTCTCACTGGGCTCGGCTTTTGTATCCATTCCCGGTGAGAAAGTAACTGCCCTGTTGGAAGAAGTATTTCAGGGAATTGAGGGGCTGAAAGGAGTTCATTGCTGTGGCTATACTGACTGGGCTTTGCTTTTGAACAGCACAGTGGATATTCTTAGCTTCGATGCCTACAATTATGCCTCCTCCCTTGGCGCTTATACTGAGGAAGTGAAAGCTTTCCTGAAGCGTAAAGGCACTATCGCCTGGGGGATAGTCCCCAATGATGAAGAAGCGCTGGCCAAAGAATCTGTTTCCAGCCTGAGTGACCGCCTGGGTGAAGCGATAGCTCCCTTTACCGGGAATGGCATTAGTTTCAGGCAAATCTTAAGGCAGGCATTGCTAACTCCCTCTTGCGGTCTGGCAGGATTATCACCCGAGGCGGCAAGTAAAGCCCTGGAACTGGTAGCCGACTTATCTAATGGCATGAGGAAGAAATACACGGTATAATCAGGAGCAGGCGAAATGGAATGTCAGCTTGAGGTCAACAAATCCAGGTGCAATTGTACTTATGAGCCATGTCCCAGAAAAGGGAAGTGCTGCGAGTGCATTCGCTACCATTGGGAGCTCGGTGAACTCCCGGCATGTTTATTCCCTCCGGAAGTGGAAAAGACTTATGACCGTTCGTTGAGCAGGTTTATTTCAATCTACAGCAGCAGGGTATGAATAAGGCAAAAAGGATGGCTGCACCGGAACATCGCCGGCGAGTGAAGAAGCTCAGGGAAAAGAGGAAAGCTCAGGCTCAAGCCGGGGAGTAATGAAGCGGGTCCTCCTTCTGACTGGCAAACCGGGCACAGGCAAGACCGCCCTCATCAAAGAAGCCATAAGCAAGACTAAAATCAAGGCTGGCGGCTTTTACACTGAAGAGATACGGACTCGTGGGGTAAGACAGGGATTTAGAATTATCACTGTTAATAATCAGGATGCCATACTGGCACACGTTAATGTCTCCAGCTCTTATCGGGTAAGTAAATATAAGGTGGATGTTGAGAATCTAAATAGAGTTGGCGTTTCCGCACTTCAACAGGCACTGAAGGGTAGTGACCTGGTGGTAATTGATGAAATTGGCAAGATGGAGCTTTTATCTCCACAGTTTAAGGAAGCTGTGCTACGGGCGATAAGCAGCGGGAAAAGGGTTATAGGCACTATTATGCTTGGCCCTGACCCCTTTGCCGATGAAATCAAGCACCGTCCTGAAGTCAGGCTACTTCTGGTGACCAGGGCTAACCATGAAAGGGCTTTGAGGGAAGTACTGAATTGGCTGGAGATACCTGACAAATGAGAATCACGCTTAGACCATTGGGTGATGTAGATAGTGAGGTAGTAAAGGAACTTGGAGAAAAGGTCAACCTTGTTTTCCTTTGCCCGGTGGAAGTAAAAGTAGGTTTCAGCTATCTGGCTCACGCCTATAACCCGGAGAGAAGGCAGTATCTGGCCTCAAAATTACTGGAGTCGTTAAGTGCTTCGTACAGGCAGGAGAAAGAGAAGATTGTGGGCATAGTTGATGTGGACCTTTATGCTCCGAGGCTTAATTTTATTTTCGGTGAAGCTGATATTAACTCCAGCACTGTAATAGTATCCTTATGTCGATTAAGACAGGAGTATTACGGCCTGTCGGCGGACAGGAACCTCTTTATAGAAAGAGCTACTAAAGAGATAGTTCATGAGCTAGGGCATACCTTTGGCCTGGGACACTGTTCCAATGCCAAATGTATTATGCACTTCTCCAACAGCCTGGCAGACACAGACTGGAAGGACGCCATTTTTTGTTCTGGGTGCCGTCCCAGAATAATTCCATTGATGTGATTTTACCAGTGAACAGTCACGCAAGGTCCTGGTTATTGGTTTACAACTGGCAGTTGTTGTAAAATGTAAAACGTAAGATTATGCTGTATAATGAAATCAGGGGAAATTAAGATGCCTGAGAGGAAGGGAACGATATTAATTGTTGATGATGAAGTGTCAATCCAGATGCTTCTCCGTAAAACGCTATCAGGCAAGGAATACCACTGCCAGGTGGCTGGTGATGCCGGGCAGGCACTGAGTATTCTGGCGGCGGAGCCGGTGGACCTGGTGCTTCTGGATATTAAAATGCCGGGCAAGTCTGGTATAGAGCTGCTCTCGATAATAAAACAGCAGTATCCCGACGTGGTAGCCATGATGGCCACCAGCGTCACTGACATTAATACCGCTATCGATGCTATCAGGCGTGGTGCGTATGACTATGTAACTAAACCATTCAATCTGGATATGGTTGTCAGCAGCGTGGGAAGGGGTATGGAGAAGAGACGGCTGGAAGTTGACCTCTTTGATTACCAGCAACATCTCGAGGGCAAGGTAGCGGAGCAAGCTAAAGAGATTCGTAGTAGATTTCTGGGGGCAATGCAGTCAATAGTCTTTGCACTTGAGGCCAATGATAGCTACACCGCCGGACATTCTCGGAGGGTAAGTGAAGTTGCCATGGCTATAGGTAAAAAGCTGGCTCTCAGCGATGATGAGATGGAAGACCTGCGCTGGGGTAGCTTGCTTCATGACATCGGTAAAATTGCTGTATCCCAGAGTATTGTCAATAAACCAGGTAAGTTAACCGATTATGAGTATGGGCATATTATGGCTCATGCTGTAGTAGGCGCCAGCATAATACAGCCGGTAGTCAGGAATAAGAGAATAGCTGACATAATCGAGCACCACCACGCTTACTATGATGGTAACGGATTTCATCAGGAGATTAAAGGAGAAGCCATACCACTGCTGGCCAGGATTGTTGCTGTGGCTGATGCCTATGATGCCATGACTTCCACCCGCTCCTACCGTGTAGCGTTGTCCAGAGAGAGAGCATTAGCTGAAATCAGAAAGGGGATTGGTCGACAGTTCGACCCCCTTGCAGGCAATACTTTTTTGGGAATGTCGGTCGCAGAAATAGTGCCAGAGAAAAAGGAAATACTTGTAGCTGATGACGAGCCGAGCATGAGGCTGCTGGTAAAAAGTATCCTGAGCGGTAGTTATACGGTTATCGAGGCAGCCGATGGACAGGAAGCAGTAGAAGCAGCAATGCACCAGCAGCCAGCTCTTATACTCATGGACATTCTTATGCCGAGGAAGGATGGCTTGCAGGCATGTTATGAGATCAAGGCTAATTTGGCCACCAAAGAAATCCCTGTGGTTATGCTGACTGCTGTAGACCAGGAGCTGAATAAGAAGCTCTGTGCCGAGCTGGGTGCCGACCAGTACCTGACCAAACCATTCAGTCCCAAGGACTTGCTGGATACAGTTGACCAGTTCTTGAGGAGTCCTCAATGAAACCATTAGCCTTATGGAAGGGTGAAGGTTTTCGGTGCGAAAGGCGAAAGCGAGATAAGAAAGCAAGTGAAGGAATCAAGGACGGTTGATGGGACGAGACACGATGCAGATGAGGCAGGTGTAATATAGGAGAAGGTTGGACGGGTATATTGTGTTAGAGGTAGGGGCATGCAAATAGGTGAGCTTCTTCGCTTAATGGTGGATAAAGGTGCCTCGGATTTGCACCTGAGAGTCCCAAGCCCTCCCGTGCTGCGTGTTGATGGTGTACTGGTGCCGCAGGAAGATTTGCCACCACTTAATGCAAAAGACATTGAACTCATATTTCAAGATATTACTACCCCGGAGCAAAGGAGTGCTTTCCTTAAGAATCTGGAACTGGATTTAGCCTATAGCGTTTCTGGTTTAGCTCGGTTCAGGGTTAGTGTGTTGCAACAGAGAGGGACAATGAGCATTGCCTTCCGCCAGGTGTCATTTACCATTCCTACCATTGATGAGCTTGGCCTGCCACAGCTTTGTAAGGAACTTGTTCATAAACCAAGGGGGCTTATTCTGGTCACGGGACCTACGGGAAGTGGCAAGACCACCACCCTGGCCGCAATGATTGATCATCTTAATGAGAATGAAAGGCGGAATGTTATCACGATTGAGGACCCGATTGAATATCTATATCGGAATAGAAAATGCATTATAGCGCAGAGGGACCTGGGCGATGATACCAAATCGTTTGCCACTGCCTTAATACATGCTCTCCGTCACGACCCGGATGTGATTCTGGTAGGAGAGATGCGTGACCTGGAAACTATAAGAACGGCTATTACTGCAGCCGAAACGGGACATCTGGTATTGGGCACGTTGCACACCACTGATGCTGTACAGACTGTTGACCGCATAATTGATGTCTTTCCTCCCGACCATCAACACCAGGTCAGGTTACAACTGTCCCAGGTGCTGGAAGCGATATTGGCACAGACCCTGCTGCCGCGGGCAGGAGGTAGAGGAAGAATAGCAGCTTTTGAAATCTTAATTGCTACTGCTGCCGTTAGAAACTTGATTCGCACCAGTAAAACCTATGAATTGCCCAGCGTTATGCAGCTTGCTGTTAAAGGTGGTATGCAGACTTTAAACCAGACATTAGCTTACCTGGTGAAAGAGCACACGGTCACTGTTGAGGAGGCTATGATGAAAAGCAGTGAGCCTGAACAACTAAGGAAGTTACTTGAGGGATATGGAAGTGCCCGATTCAATCAAGCGGTAGTTTGATTGATTACCTCCTTTCTGATCGCTTATATCTGACTGTGAATGAGTTGCATCTTTACAACGCTGAACTATAAAGATAAAATAGAGTTGAACTAGATAAGGGGGGAAAGGGGGGCCACCTGGCACTACCCTTTATCTGGCGAAGGGCAGGGCGGTTAGCTCAGTGGTGAGAGCGCTTGCTTCACACGCAAGAGGCCACTGGTTCAAATCCAGTACTGCCCACCATAAAAAAGGAGGTGAACAAATGGCATATGGTGATAATGGGAGAGGTGGTTTGCTCAGCGCTGGTGGGATAATAAGCATAATAGTGGGGGTATTCGAGATCATTGGTGGAGTGCTGATAGCTGTTGTAATGGGACTTGGCATGGCATTCTACCGCCCACAGATTCCATACTTTCCAGGTAGTGGCGCAGGGCTCGAAGATATTTTGGGTATGGTCTCACACCTGACATCAGTGGTGCTTATCGTAGGGATTGTCCTGGCTGTGCTGGGCATAGTGGCTATAGTTGGCGGCGTATCAGCCATAAAGAGGAAGAGCTTTGGCCTGTCGCTGGCTGGTGCAATCTGTGCTCTCCTTCCCATCAATTTCTTCGGAATACTGGCGGTGATATTCGTTTCCCTGGGGAGGGGGGAGTTTGCAGTAGAGGAATACGAGGCAGAGGAATAGAAGCCGAAGTGGCGGAATGGCAGACGCGCTACGTTCAGGACGTAGTACCCGTAAGGGCGTGAGGGTTCAAATCCCTCCTTCGGCACTTGCAAATTCGTGCGCCTGTAGCTCAGCTGGATAGAGCGCAGCCCTGCGGAGGCTGAGGCCGCGGGTTCAAATCCCGCCAGGCGTGCCATGTTTTTATGTACCTTATCTGACGAGGGACGGAACGGATGGATGCCCACCCGTCGCTGCCCCTTATTTGGCAAGGGATGGGCGGTTAGCTCAGTGGTTAGAGCGCCTGTTTTACACACAGGAGGTCAGAGGTTCAAGTCCTCTACTGCCCACCATAGACCAGCTACGGGGAAACACTGAAAAGTTCACAAAGTTCACAAGGGAACTGCTTGATAAGTTCCTTCAGTCCC
>DAOVDO010000004.1 GCA_030669525.1 Dehalococcoidia bacterium
GTATACAGGGCCAGAATTTCCGAAGCTCGCTTTACTGATTTGATCTGAACCATATCTATTGTTCCACTATGTGCAACAACTTAAGTTAATAAAGCATTCTAGTCTATTTTATCACAAATAACAGGCTTGTCAAGGCATTTGTGGCACTATTGTTGCTGTTCTATGCTTTGTGTCAAAATAAAGTGTTACCAAACCATATGATGAACCTAATACAATACCACTGATAGGATTTATAAAGCCCACCTTCCAATAATCTCAAGCCACATGATAAAATAGGAGCAGTTCTTAATAAATGTCAACAAGAGGCATTGCATCTGCACAGCCAGAGAGATTACGTCAAATAACGGAGGGTAACATGAAACTGAAAATGAGCACTCTAGTTACAATAGGGGTTATATTATCCACCATCGTGGTCTTGTTCTCTGGATGCAATACACCTGCATATACCCAGACTATCAAGATTACTGCTGAAGCCGAGGGTGTAAATGGCCTCCTCACAAGAATCGAGTATTACCAAGACAGTAGATTGGTGAATTCCATAAACCTCATCGATGGGGATGGTGATACCATTATTGACGGAAAATCTGGCCCCGCAAAGGAAGGGCAGTGGCCTAAGGGTTGGGATTGGTTCGATAACCTGTACCATGATGTCGTCGTAGGGAGCTCTACAATAGAAATAACGGGAGAGAAAATAAGAATTCAGGCCAGCACTACCTATGAGTTCTTGCCAGGGGAATACGAGTGCGCAATAGTTGGGTGACATAATTGAAACTCCCCCTGTAATGCAGTCAAGCAGCAGGCATGTTGTTATAATTAAGCCATATAAACAGGCTATACTAAAATAGAGCCAATGAAATCTTTTCGTCCTCGCATAAAGTCAGCAATAGACATTTGACGTTTCCCCTCCAACTGAATCTGGCAAAGGCCCAGAATACCCTCTCCAGTCACCACTCCAACTTCGACCGACTCCGATTGCGGCAAAGCTACCACTTCCCCAATTTCTCCCTTTGCCCCTTTGCCAAGAGGAACACACTTATGGACTTTCAGCCGTTTACCTTTCCACCAGGTATAACACCCAGGCCAGGGATTAAAAGCCCTTACCTTCCACCAGAGATTTATAGCTGGGAGATTCCAGTCTATCTCACTATCTTTGCCGGTTATCATCCGGCTATAAGTTGCCTCTCCTTCGTATTGTGGCTTCGGTTTAAGCTCTCCTCCAATCCATTTAGGTAAGGTCTCCTTCAGAAGCTCAGCACCTACCACAGCCAGCCTGGATGTCAGCGAACCAGTGGTATCCTGAGGGAAAATATTCATTTCCTTCTGGGACAAAATCGGCCCACTATCTACCCCGACATCCATCAACGTAATGGTAACGCCAGTGAGCGAATCTCCACCAAGAAGCGTATCGGCCACCGGAGATGGACCTCGATGCCGAGGCAATAGCGAAGGGTGGATGTTAACACAACCAAATTTAGGCAAAGCCAACATCTTTTGGGGAAGAATGTAACCGAAAGCGGCCACCACGATAAGCTCCGGTCTAAAACCAGCGAGTTCCTCCAGTGCCTCCGCTGATTTAAGGGTCTTTGGCTGTACAACAGGTATTTTATGCTCCATTGCCAGCCGCTTTACCGGTGACGAGGTAAGTCGCTGCCTTCTACCGGCTGGCTTATCAGGCTGGGTGTACACCACAACCACACGATATGGACTGCGGATTAGATATTCCAAAGTGGGTATAGCAAACTCTGGAGTTCCCATAAAAACAACCTGAGTTTCCATGGCAGAGATATTTTGATTAATTTCTTTTTTTATGTCAAAACCTCCCTAGATAAGATAACAGGCCATCTGCTATTCTATCAAACTGTATCCCCAGATTATATCTGGTTTCCGTTACCACTTTCAGCTATCCCCTGGCTTAGTCCTAACCTAATGACAATCAAATTTGGAGGTGAATTGGATTCGGCGAAGGATATTTGGGAAAGAGCCTTGGGGGAGCTTCAGCTTCAGGTCAGCAGGGCTAATTATACTACCTGGCTTAAGAATAGCTATGGCGTAAACTGCCAGGAAAACGTCTTTATCATTGGAGTTCACAACGCTTTCATTGCTGAATGGCTAACCAAGCGCCTCCACTCTCTGATAAGAAAAACCCTCGCCCAAATTTTAGGTAGGGATATCGATGTCCAGTTTATCATCCACAATCAAGACCAGGTGCAAAATGTTTCCTTGGCTTTCGCCAACCAAGCGGATGGTGGGACAAGCACTAAAGCCAGGATATATAAGTTCAATCCAAAGTACACTTTTGATGATTTCATTGTTGGCGATTGTAATCGCCTAGCTTATGCAGCCACAACGGAAATAGCTGAAAATCCTGGGCAGGTTTACAACCCTCTCCTCATCTACAGTAGCACGGGCCAAGGCAAGACACATCTGTTACATGCCATTGGCCACAGAGCAATAGATAGCGGATTACATGTAGTCTATACCGGTGCAGAACAATTCACCAACGAATTTGTGCTAGCTATTAAACATGGGCAGGTTAACGATTTCTATAGTAAATTCAAATCTATCCATATACTGCTATTTGACGATATGCAATTTATAAATGACAAAAAACAAACCCAACAATGCTTCTTCCAAATCTTCAATGAGCTCTATAGTAATAACTGCCAAATTGTTATTGCTGCTGACCGTCACCCCAAAGATATGCCTTTACTTAGTAATAAGTTAAAATCACGTCTCGAATGGGGTCTCATCGCCCCCATCCAGCCACCGGATTTTGAGACACGGCTCTCCATTCTTCGAGCCAAGGCAAAAGAAATGATGATACAAAGCTCTGATGAAATACTGCACCTCATTGCTGAACATCTTCAGGAGAATGTTCGTCGGCTTGAAGGAGCCTTAATATATCTAACCGCTCAAGCCAAGCTAACTGGTACGGAGCTTACCCCACATATGGTCAACAGGTTATTAACAAGCACCGCCAACAAGCAGGAGAAAGGCTTAATACTACAAGCAGTTGCTGATTATTTCAATCTCCCCATAGAAGTGTTAACCGGTAAAAATCGAGACAGAAATACTTCTCTGGCACGGCAAATCGCTATGTTTCTTATGCGGGAGGAATGTAATTACTCCTTCACTGAAATCGGTAAAGCGCTGGGAAATAGAAATCATGCAACAATTGTCCATGGTTATAACAAAATAGCCACTGAAATTAGCGTTAACGCTAAACTACGTAATAGAGTCTCGGAACTCAAAGAAAGAATCCACCTGGACAGAGCTGCCACAAAGAAATGTTAAAAATATATGGAGAACCATCACTTTTTTGAGCATAAATTGTCGAAACCTCTACCTTTATTCATAGCATAACCTTAGATACCTCCACTACCTATTTTGAGCGTTGGTCTATTATGACTTTCAACATTATTAGTATTAATATTAGTATATTATTATTTAAGTGATACATTTGATTTATGACGGATAAAATAAGTATTTTGTTGAGGGGTGGAAAAGGGGGAGAAGGATTTGTAAGTTTCAGGCGAGAAAAATATATCCCTTCTGGTGTACCTGATGGGGGGGATGGTGGTGATGGGGGCAGTGTGTACATTGTAACTAGCGAGTCCGTGGAGGATTTAGGTCTCACTGTGGGAAGAAGTAGACTTGTCGCTAATTCTGGTGATCCTGGCAAGAAGGGAAGGAGGCATGGTAAGAAGGGAGAAGATTTAAGTGTTATGGTACCTGTGGGTACTATAGTGATGGTAGAGGGTAAAGATGGAGAGGAGAAATTCATGGCTGATCTAACTGTACCTGAGCAGAGGGTTCTGGCAGCTAGGGGGGGGCAGGGTGGGTTGGGTAATGCACGTTTTGCCACAGCGATAAATCAAGCTCCTAAGTTAGCTGGTACAGGGGAATTGGGTGAGGAGAGACTTATTATCCTTGAGCTGAAGAAAGTAACCGATATGTGTATTATTGGGTATCCTAATTCGGGTAAATCCGCTTTATTATCCGTAATATCGGGAGCTAGACCCGGAGTGGCAGGTTATCCATTCACTACGAGACAGCCAGTTTATGGTGTTATACGGGGTGATAGAAGGGATTTTATAGTTGCTGAAATACCTGCGCTTGTTAATGATGCGTATGCTGGCAGAGGGTTGGGGTCCGAATTTCTACGGCATGTAGAGAGGACCAGATTGTTAGTTTTTTTGTTAGATGGTACCTCTTCAACCATAAGTAGCGATTTTACTAAGTTAAATGAGGAATTGTCCCGATATAAAGCCGCTTTGTGCCAAAAGAAGAAAATTATAGCAGTAAATAAAGTGGATTTGCCGCAGGTTAAAGCTCGATTGGTTGACATTAAGCCAGCGCTTGATTTACTGAGGATACCCGTTTTTCTTATATCAGCGGTTACCGAGGAAGGCGTGTTAGAATTTACCAGTAAAGCTATTGAAATAGTCAAGAGGGTGAATCAAGAAACGAAAACTGCTTTGTCGCCTGAAGCAGTGGTGTTCCACCCCAAACCTAAAAGGTGAAATGATGAGAATTGGCATTCTGGGTGGTACATTTGACCCTATCCATCTGGGGCATCTCATTATAGCTGAGGAAGTGAGGATAAAACTCGGGCTCAACGAGGTTATTTTTATACCTACAGGGCGGCCGTGGCTTAAGGTAGACCACACTGTTACTGCCGCAATCCAGCGTACTGAGATGGTGCGGTTGGCCATTGAGGGTAACCCCTATTTTAAACTTTGTACCCTCGAGGTAGAACGTACTGGACCCTCTTATTCTGTGGATACCGTGGCTACTCTTCGGGAACAACTGGGCGCACAGCCGTTTTTCTTCATTCTCGGTAGTGATAGCATTGCGGAACTTCACCTGTGGAAAGAGCCGTCTAGGCTGGTACAGATGTGCAAGTTAGTAGTTGTTCCCAGGGTGGGCTTAAGTCCGCCAGATTTAAACTCCCTAGAAATATCTATCCCCGGGGTGAGTGATAGGGTTATTCAACTGGATGCACCTGTTATTGATATTAGTTCTTCAGAGATCAGGCAACGTTTGGCCCGAGGACTGTCCGTTCGTTATCTGGTGCCTGATGAAGTGGAGAGACATATAGCCAGGAAAGAGTTGTACTGTCTAGGCAAAATACAAGAATGCTAAAGCGGATTCTTAGACATCAAGATTCCTCACATTTTGAGCGTGGGCTTGAATGAAATTCTTGCGAGGTAAGACCTCGCTACCCATTAACATATGGAATGCTTGGTCGGCGGCTATGGCGTCTGCTATCTCAACTTTAAGCAGGGTTCTGGTGTCAGGGTTCATTGTTGTGCTCCATAGCTGTTCGGGGCTCATTTCACCCAGACCTTTATAGCGCTGGGTTTCTAGTTTAGTCCTGTCTAGCTCCTTGCTTTTTCTTTCCCTTTCTTGTTCAGAGTAGACCCAAAATTGCTGTTTGCCGGATTTTATGCGGTAAAGGGGTGGTTGAGCTATGAAGAGGTGCCCCTTGTTAATTAGCTCTACCATGTGACGGTAGAAGAAGGTGAGAAGCAATGTGCGAATATGGGAACCGTCAACGTCGGCGTCTGTCATGATAATTATTTGGTGGTACCTGAGCTTGGTGAGGTCAAGTTCTCCATCGATATTTGCCCTTAATGCTGTAACAATGGCTCTTAGTTCTTCATGTTCTACAATCTTGTCTTTGGCGGCTTTTTCCACATTAAGTATCTTCCCCCTGAGGGGTAGGATAGCTTGAAAGCGGCGATCCCGTCCCTGCTTTGCTGAGCCGCCGGCTGAGTCACCTTCAACCAGGTAAAGCTCGCATAGCGCAGGGTCTTTCTCTGAACAATCAGCTAGTTTCCCAGGCAGTGTGGATGCTTCAAAGCCACTCTTTTTAAGGACAAGGTCGCGGGCTTTGCGGGCTGCTTCCCTGGCTTTGGCTGCCGTGAGGCATTTCCCTATAATCGCCCTTGCTTCTTCAGGATGCTGCTCAAGGTAGAGGGACAGGTTGTCCACTACTGCGGATTCGACCTGGCTTCTTACCTCGGGATTGCCAAGCTTGGTCTTGGTTTGACCTTCAAATTCGGGTTTGGGGAGTTTTACATTAATAATGGACACTGACCCTTCGCGTACATCCTCACCGGTCAGATTTGGCTCACCATCCTTAATGAACTTGTTCTTCCGTGCGTAATCATTAAGAGCGCGAGTCAGTGCTGAGCGGAAACCAGTCAGATGACTGCCCCCGTCTCTGGTATTGACGCAGTTAGCGAAGGAAAAAGATGCTTCCGTGAAGCTGTTATTATATTGAAGGGCTACTTCAATCATGGTGGAATTGACGGTCGTTGAGAAATAGATAGGGTCATGGTGGATAACCGGCCTATTTTTATTCAGGCGGCGGACAAAAGTAGCTATGCCACCTTCAAAATAGAAGGTTTTTTCCTGTTCGCCTCTTTCGGCTTTAAGGGATATATGCACCCCTTTATTTAAAAAAGCCAGCTCCCTTAGTCGCTGGCAAGTAATATTGAAGTCATAGTCGAGGTCTTCGAAAATTTCGCTATCAGGGAGGAAGGTTATAGTGGTGCCTGTATCAGTGATATCGCCCGTGGCTTGCACTGGTCCTGTAGGAATACCGCGTCGGTATTCCTGGAGGTAGATTTTCCCCTGACGTCTGATTTCGACTCGAAGCCAGGTAGATAGGGCATTCACTGCTGAAGCCCCAACGCCATGCAAGCCACTGGATATGTTATAGGCAGATCCTCCAAATTTGGCCCCGGCGTGCAGGCGGGTCATTACTGCTTCCAGAGCGGTGATATCCGTTGAGGGCATAGTATCTATAGGAATACCTCTTCCATTATCAGCTACAGTAATGCTATTGTCCTTATGAATGACCACATCAATTTGATCGCAGAAGCCAGCCATTGCCTCGTCTATACTGTTGTAAACTATTTCATACAGGAGATGCTGCAATCCCTCATGGCCGGTCCCACCGATGTACATTCCAGGTCGCAGGCGGATGGCCTCTATCTCATCTAAGATTTGAATATCTTCAGCCGTGTAATCCAATTTACATTGCGTATTGATTTCTGCGTTGTTCACTCCGTTATTCTCGGGTGAAGCTAAATCATTGTGGATATCGTTTTGTGGCACAGTCCATTATCTCCATGTACGGGTGTATTTCAGGCAGAGTAGAAATTTTCCGGCAATAGCAGGAAAGGATATTAACCCTATCCCAACGTTAGTTATAACCGTGAGCACTGTATATCTATTATACCATATCTGGTGGCCCAGGTTATATTTTAGCCGCTATCTTGTTTTTTGTTCTCGATTAAGCACCCTGGCTATTTCAGTTACAGGGACAATTTTTTGTTTATTCTCTATCATATCTCGCAACACTACGCTTTGAGTTTTAACTTCTCTTTCGCCGATGATAATGACATGGCTAGCCTCCAGTGAGTTAGCTTGCCGCAACTGTCCTTTTAGACTTTTATCGTCTATAGCCTTAACTACAGCGAGCCCGACCTGACGTAGCTCTGCGGCTAGTTTTATTGCCTCGATTTTAGCCTCTTCTCCCAGGTAAGCGATGAAAGCGGCGGGCTTAGGCGGGAGGGGGACATATATTTTTGCTCTTTTTAAATTTAGAATAAATCTTTCTATGCCAGCGGCGAAACCAACTGCTGGGGTGGCTTTCCCCCCCAGTTGTTCAATAAGGTTATCATAGCGGCCGCCTCCTACGAGCACACTCTGTGCCCCTTCCTTCTGAGGGCCAACCTCGAATACTGTCCTGGTATAATAATCCAGGCCGCGTACCAGGCGGTGATTTAATTTGAAACTGATGCCCAGAATCCCCAGGTATTGTTGGACGCTTTGGAAATGTGCCTGACATTCAGGGCATAGGTAATCTGGGATTTTCGGTGCTGTCTCAGCTATCTTCTGGCAGGATGCCTTTTTACAGTCAAGTAGACGTAAAGGATTTTTGAGCATCCTGACTTTACAATCTGGGCATAGATAAGCTATATAGTTGGAGTAATGGCTCTTTAATACTTCTATATATTTGGGTTGGCAGAGGTTACAGCCAATGCTGTTAAGCTGAATGGAGAAGCTGGAGAGCCCCAGAGAAAGCAAGAATCGCTGTGCCATCTCTATTACTTCAACATCAAGGGCAGGGTCAGCAGAGCCTATAGCTTCGACGCCAAACTGCTGGTGCTGGCGGTAGCGACCAGCCTGTGGCCGCTCGTATCTGAAGGCAGGACCTACATAATAGAGTTTTACAGGTTGTGGCAGATTGAAGAATCCGTGTTCTAAGTAGGCCCGACATACTGGTGCGGTTCCCTCTGCCCTTAAAGCCAATTTCTGACCACTTCTATCCTCAAAGATATACATTTCCTTGTCAACAAGGTCAGTTCCCCCAGATACAGTGCGGGCAAACAGTTGGGAATCTTCAAATATTGGTGTTGACAGAGGTTGATAGCCATAAAGCTGGCATAAGGAGGCAGCTTTTTCCTCTATATGTTTCCAATAAGCTTGCTCCTTCGGCAGGATATCCGATGTGCCTCTCGGCGCTTTATACAAAGATTTCTCCTCCTTAAAATATAGAAGATATGGACATGCCTGTTTAGTTTACCATAACTCCTGATGGCTGGTCTTCCAGCCAGAGTGTCTGTTGCTATTCAATTTGATTTGGTTTCCCTCTTGCGTTATTATGGAACCAGTACGATGAATATAGGTTCGCTTCTGGCAAAGGCAGGAGAATATTTATCTGATGATGAGGTTGAAATGATTAAGGCAGCTTGCGAGCTTGCTTCGCAAGCACATCAGGGACAGGTGCGCAAGTCTGGGGAGCCTTATCTAGAGCATCCTTTGCAGGTGGCTATGACCCTGGCTGACCTGCACCTCGACGCTGATACTTTAGCTGCTGCCCTGCTCCATGACGTTCCTGAAGATTGTGATATATCACTGGATAGAATTGAGACCAACTTCGGGGCAGAGGTAAGTAAATTAGTGGATGGTGTTACTAAGCTGAAAGAGCTTACCAGGAAAACTGGAAGAGGTGAAATCAAATCGAAGCTTCAAACTGAGAACTTACGTAAGATGCTTGTGGCTACGGCGGAAGACTTGCGGGTGGTTCTTATCAAATTGGCTGATAGATTACATAATATGAGTACACTAGGGGTCTTGCCGCCCAAGAGACGTCGGGAGATTGCCCAAGAGACTTTAGAGATTTATGCCCCACTGGCGCACCGTCTGGGGATGAGGAGAGTGAAATGGCAGTTGGAAGATCTGGCATTTCGCTATCTGGAGCCGCAGCAATATCATCAGATTTCTCGTTTGGTTGCTGGGAAAAGAGTAGAGCGGGAGAGATTTATAAAAGAGGTAAGCCAGATGCTAAGTAAGGAATTAGCGGAAGCTGGTATAGGAGCTGAGGTTTTCGGCAGGCCGAAACATATTTACAGCACCTATCAAAAGGTAGGCAGGTACGTTGCTCAGGGCAAGGAATTCAGCGACATCCATGACCTTTTTGCCTTGCGTGTGTTGGTGAACACGGTCGCAGATTGTTATCAGGCTTTAGGAGCGATTCACAATTTATGGCGTCCTATAACTGAGGAGTTTAACGATTTTATTGCTAACCCTAAAGATAATGGCTATCAATCCTTACACACCACTGTGATGTGCCGGGGCATAACTCCACTGGAAATACAAATCCGGACCTATGACATGCATCGAGTTGCTAAGTATGGGGTAGCTGCGCACTGGCTTTATAAGGAGGGTGGAAAGGGGGATATGCCTTTTAACAATCAAACATCCTGGCTACAGGGGATCAGCGAGTTGCGGGAGGAATTTGATAGTGAAGAGTTTGTGGAGTCTATTAAAACTGATGTCCTCACGGATAGTGTATTCGTCTATACGCCCAAGGGTGAGATAAAAGATCTGCCTAAGGGGGCAACTCCCCTGGATTTCGCCTTCCGTATTCACACAGATCTTGGTTATCGTTGCATTGGAGCGAAAGTCAACGGACGGTTGGTGCCGTTAAGTCATGTGCTTAATAATGGTGATGTCGTGGAGATTATTGCTGCCAAAACAGAGAGAGGCCCGAGTCTGGATTGGCTTAATCCCATGCTTGGCTATGTTAAAACAACTCATTCTCGAGGGAAAATCAGGCAATGGTTCAACAGGCAGGAGCGAGGTCAGAGTATAGAGACTGGCAAGCAGCTTTTAGAAAGAGAATTCAGGCGGTTAGGTATTAGTCTACCGAGTGCTGACAAGATAGCCCATCAGTTTAACTATAATAACGTCGATGATTTTTTTATCGCTCTTGGCCGAGGTGGCATTAGCACTTCTCAGGTGGTGCTTAAGCTAAGCACGGATTTGGAGCCCCTTGGCGAGGCTATTGAAGTCTCGCCGGGGCGAAAGGTTAGCCCTGCAAGTATCAAGGTATTGGGTGTTGGAGACCTGTTTACTCGTCTGGCAAATTGTTGCCATCCATTGCCGGGAGAAGAGATTATTGGGTATATTACTCAGGGACGTGGTATCACTGTGCATCGCAGGGATTGCCCCAATATTATCAATGAGGTAGAAAAGGAGAGACTGATCAATGTGAGCTGGGGCGATGTAGGCCAAGTTTATCCTGTGGCTATAGAGATTGAGGTTTGGGATAGAGTTGGCTTAGTTCGGGATATTAGTGCTATCATAGCTGGGGAAGAGGTGGGTATTACCAATGTTAATATGGCCGATCATCATGGAGATAGCACTGCCTTATTGTGCGTTACTCTGGAGATTAAAAACACGGCCCAGTTAAGCAGATTAATGTCTAGAATTCGCTCATTATGGAATGTGATAAGTGTAATAAGGAAAGGAGAAACGAGTGCCAAGCAGCAAATCAGTTAACAAAGCAGTTCGAGCGGCGGAGAGAAAGCGGCTGCGGAATCGCCTGGTGCGAAGCAAAACAGGAACCAGTATAAGTAAAGTGAGTGGTCTTATTGATGCAGGGGAACTGGAACTGGCGAAGCAGGAAGTGAGAAAGGTTATAAGCAACGTAGATAAAGCCGTGAGCAAGGGAGTGATTCATCGGAATAAAGGCGCCAATATCAAGTCCCAATTGGCGAAGAAGTTAAACACTGGCACTGGGGTGAGCCAAGGTGTTGAATACAGCGAGGGAGAGGCGGAGCAAACTCAAGTAACAGGAGGTTAATGGTCTTGGCTGATAGAACGCTTTCTTTGAAGCAGAAGCGAATTATTTGCTGTATACGTGAACATTTTAGGGATAAGGGTTACCCGCCCAGCGTTAGAGACATTGCTAAGGGGTGCCAGATAAGCTCCACTTCAGTGGTAGCTTATAATCTGGATAAGTTGGAAGTGGCAGGGTATATCCGCCGTCACAGTGATATTTCGCGGGGTATTGAGCTTCTGGGTAGGTCTCGAAATGGTCGAGAGCTTGTTTATGTTCCTATAGTAGGGACTATAGCTGCCGGTGAACCTATCCCGGTGCCTGCTTCAGATGCGGGGAATATTATTTCTACCGAAGGTTTAGAGGTGAGCGAGGAGTTAGCACGGGGCGGACGCAATATTTACGCTCTTCGGGTGAAAGGTGACTCTATGGTAGATGCTTTAATAAAGGATGGAGACATCGTTTTAATGGATTATGTAACCAGCGCTGGAGAGGGGGAGATGGTGGCAGTTTGGCTTAAAAAGGAACAGGAAGTCACACTCAAGAAATTTTTTACCGAGCCAGATCATATTCGCCTGGAGCCAGCAAATCGTCTGATGGAACCTATCTACACTAGTCCAGATAATGTTGAGATTCAGGGTAGAGTCGTAGCTGTTATCAGGCATATAACATAGGCTATAAAAGGATGCTGTATCAATTCCAGTCGATAGGGAAAGCCCTTTTTACTCAAGGGCTTGTTTCTACCTGTAGTGGCAATCTCAGTATAAGGATTGGGGAATATCTATGCATTACACATCGTGGCAGCACGTTGGGCTCTCTGGGCAAAGCAGATTTAGTGGAGACTGGCATTAAGAGGAATGATAGAGCTACACCCTTGGCTTCAACTGAGTTGCCTGTCCATCGGTCGATTTATGAGAACACGCCAGCGCTAGCTGTTGTTCACGCTCATCCAACGTATGCTGTAGCCCTGTCATTTACAGAAGAAGAGATCATACCTTGTGACATGGAAGGCCGGGCAGTGTTGCCCAAAGTGCCAATACTGGGCAAAGGAATGACAATAAACACCGGGGATCTAGCTGAAGAGATAGCCGACGAGGTAAAGAAATATAAAGTGGTTTTAATACGTGGTCATGGCAGCTTTGCTGCCAGTCAGCTATTGGAGGAAGCTTACTATTATACCACTGTTCTGGAGCAGAGTTGTCGACTTCTCTATTTGGTGAAAGCTTTAGGTGTAAATCCTTACGCAGATATCTAGTCTTCGGAGGTTACGTTTTATCTGGCTTGGGAGAGACCAGGGTATACCAGTCAGAGTATTTAGGATTCCTGCCCAATATTACTGATTTGAACAGTCTTTGCAGTTCCGTGGTTATTTTACCAATCTCACCAGCACCAACCGGACGATGATCAACCTCTACAATCGGAGCTATATGGGTAGCAGTGCCGGTGAAAAAGCACTCATCAGCCAGGTAGAGTTCACTTCTATCCACTACTCTCTCGGTAGTGTTTATGCCTAGCTCATTTTTAGCTAGTTTTATTACCGTGTCTCGGGTAATTCCCATAAGGATATTGTCGGAGGAAGAGGGGGTGACTAAATTCCCATTGATGACCAGGAAGATATTCTCTCCACTACCCTCGGAGACATGCCCATCTTGAGTGAGCAATACTGCTTCATCAAAGCCATGTTCCCAGGCCTCAGTTTTAGCCAGTGAGCTATTAACATAGGCGCCACATATCTTACCTCGTGCTGGGATCATAGTGTCGTGGACACGGCGCCATGATGAAGTGCAACAACGGATACCTTTATTAGTACCGAGGTAAGGTGGCAGGGTGGTTGCAACGATAAAAAAGTCGTCCTCCAGGTTATGGAGACGAACGCCGATGTCTTCGGAGCCTTTATAGGCTAGTGGCCGAATATATATGTCCTCTTTATAGCCGCTTTTTACGACAAGTGTGGTGGTCAATTGACATAATTCACTTACAGAGTAAGGGAGGCTGATTCTCAAGATACGGCAGCCGTTAAGCATACGTTCGTAATGCTTCTCCATTCTGAACAGGCAGAAATTTTCTTCTTCGCTATCCCAGTTGCCCCGGATACCGTCAAAGCAGGCGGTACCATAATGAAGAGCGTGAGTTAAAATACCAATTTTGGCTTCAGCCAGTGGCATGAATCGCTTATTGAAAAAGGCATAGGGTGGCATCTTTCCTCCTTGTGTTGGTGGATAATTCCAGGCAATTATACTTTGTGCCTTGAACTAAAAACAAGCCTTAAGGTGCTTTCCCTTTCTTAGCAGCCATCAGACCAACGATAACGTGCTAAAATGAACTGCTGGGGGCCAATAATTTACTGTGGACATCTGTGAGCAAATAAGAGACAAACTTAAAGAAGCAACTGACAGGAACAGGGCTGATGCTATGCTACTATCAGGAGGGCTTGACACAAGCATTTTAGCCTACATTGCCAGGCCAACGATAGCCTTCACGGCAGCCTTGAAAAATTCCCGGGCACTCGACCTTGTCTACTCAGAAAGGGTATCGTGCCTCCTGGGAATAAAGCATGAGAAAATGGAGTTCAGCGTGGATGAGGCGCTAAATGCTCTGCCAGAGGTAATAAGGATATTGAAAACCTTCAACCTAGCTTTGCCTAACGACCTGTCCATATATTTCGTTGTTAAACTTGCCAGAGAGAACAACATTAGCTCGATTATGACAGGTGATGGTAGTGATGAGCTTTTCGCGGGTTACTCTTACATGGCAGGACTTCTGCCCGAAGCTCTAGGAAGATATATAAAGAGACTTTCAAAAAGCTGGCATTTCTCGGCCAACGATATTGGTAAAGCTCTTGGTGTTGATGTGAAGCAGCCTTTCCTTGATAAAGATTTCGTTCGTTTTGCTCTGGGAGTAAGTCCGGGGCTCAAAGTCAAGGAGGGCATCGGTAAATACATCCTGAGGAAGAGCTTTGAGGACTTAATCCCACAGGAAATAATCTGGAGGGAAAAAGAACCAATAGAGCGTGGTTCTGGCTCCAGCAGGCTTCATAAATTAATAGCGAATATGGTCTCCGATGAAGAGTTCCAGTCAACAAGGGAGGAAACAGGCATCAGATTCCTGAATAAAGAACATTATTTTTATTACCGTATCTATAGGGAAGTTGTAGGAGAGATACCTGAGGCAAGGAGCTGCGAGAAAGCTTGCCCTTGCTGTGGAGCGCAGCTAAATAAATCATATTGCCGAACTTGCGGTTTTTCACGACCACTAGAGGGAATTGCTTCGCTTCGCTCGCAATGACAAGGAGTGAAGGGCTGGCAATGACGGGTGGAGGACTAGCCCTTTATCTTTAGTGGAATTCCAGCAGCTATGAAGTAAACATCAGTAGCGCGCTGGGCCAGAAACTGATTGGCGTTGCCGAGCGAGTCTCGGTAAACTCGCCCCAGCTTGTTCTCCGGTACCAGGCCCAAGCCTACCTCATTAGAAACTGCAATAAAAGTGCCTTTATATTTATCAATAAAATCAATTAACTGTTCCAGCTCAGTCATGACCTGAATTTCTGCCTCAGAGATTGCTTCGCTGCGCTCGCAATGACAGGAAGGGGATGCCTTAAGGCTACAAAGATAATTATCCTCCACTTGCCCTTCGCTAGACCCGAAGTCGAGAGGTTTCAGAATAACGTTGGAGACGAGTAAAGTCAGACAGTCGAGAAGCACGACTTCAGCATCTCCGCTCTCTCTTTGTAAACTCTGCCCCACATTAACGCTGATTTCCAGAGTCCGCCAGCTTTTAGGGCGGCTCCTCTTATGCGCTTCGATCCGCAGAGTCATTTCCTCATCAAGCGGTGCTCCAGTAGCCACAAAGAGCACTTTCTCCCCGAGACTTTCTGCTAAGCCTTGGGCAAATTTGCTTTTGCCACTACGAGCACCGCCCAGAATGAGAATGAATTTATTAGCCATGATATTACCTTATCGTATGCTCTGTTTCAGCCAGGATGGTTCTCTCAACGAAAAATTTTACGTTGTTTTTAAGCTGGGTTTTCAGGAGAGCATGCCTAACCAACTAGTTCCTCCTAATTCACCGATTATAAAAATTAAGATAAGCACAACCACCTCAGCAAACTCATTAACAGCGCCGTAGTTATCTCCAGTAAGTCCTCCAAACTGGGAGCAAAGGTACTTGGAAAACGCCAGGAGAATAACACAAAGCACTGCCATAAGCATTACACTCCACCACCAGAGTAAAACCAGTGCTACAATCAAGGAAAATGCTGTTGCCACCGCCAACCCTTTCCACGTTGTCCCCTGTTTAATATCCCATCCCATCCCTTCTTTCTTGGCTGAAGGAAAGATAGAAGTGGTATAGACCATTCCCCAGCGGCTCAAAACGGGCATGAGTAGAAGGGCGGTTACTCGCAATTCCTGCGGTAGGGCGACCAGAGCCGCAAACTTGGCAATGATAAGGCAGCATCCCCCCGCCACACCAAAGCTCCCGGCTCGGCTATCAGACATGATCTTTAACCTGTCTGAAGTTAAGCTTTTGGGGGCAAGCCCGTCG
>DAOVDO010000125.1 GCA_030669525.1 Dehalococcoidia bacterium
ACTAACTGAGGACAAATTACTTCGGGAGTGGAAAAATCTATCGGTCACGTTGAATAAGCAGGTCAGAATAATGATGTTGGGTGGGGAAGTAATGGGACGGGCAATCGATATCGACTCTAATGGAGCGCTGGTATTGAGAAGTGAGGATGGCTCTTTGAGGAGCATTATCGCCGGCGATTGTATCCACTTAGATTAATATGCCACAGCTATTCATTATCATTCTGTATTTTCTGGCCATAATTGGCATAGGGCTGTGGAGTAAAAGAAAGGCGTCAGGCCAGGATGGTTTTTTTGTTGCCAGCCGTCAGGGAACTACCTTTCTTATTACCGGCTCTCTTCTAGCTACGGCTGTTGGAGGTTCGGTAACTGTGGGGATGGCCGGTCTGGGGTTTGAGCAGGGCTTGACGGGTGCCTGGTGGCTTCTCGTTGGCTCCATTGGTCTCTTAATTTCAGGGTTCTTCTTTGCCAGAAAGGTGAGGAAGTTCGCATTGTACACCCTACCAGAGTTAATTGAAAAGCAGTACGGCAACCGCGTAGCTCTGGCGGCTTCTATTCTTATCGTTATCGCCTGGACAGGAGTGGTAGCGGGGCAAATTGTGGCCGCGGGCAGAGTACTATCTATTCTGGGGGTGGGTAATGCTGTCTGTTGGATGATTATCTTTACTGCGGTCTTTGTAACCTATGCTTGTCTGGGAGGGCAACTCTCTATTATCCGTACCGATGTTTTCCAGGCTGCGATACTCTTTGCCGGGATTTTTATAGCTTTAGCGCTGGTCTTTTCCTGGGTGGGAGGCATGGAAGGGTTGAGATTTTCTCTGCCTCCAGCGTATTTTTCCTTTCCACTGAGCCCCGAATTCAATGGGAAGATGTTAGTGTCCCTTTTGATTCTGGTGGGGGCAACTTATGTGGTGGGACCGGATATGTACACACGGCTTTTTTGTGCCAGAGAGGAAAAAACAGCGCAGAGGTCAGCTTTATTGGCGGCATTTCTATTTATCCCCTTAGCCTTTGCCATTGCTTTGATAGGAATGGGTGCTAAGGTTCTATATCCCGGAATTTCGGCTGAACAAGCCTTCCCACAGGTAATAGCCGGGGTGCTTTCTCCGGGCTTGAGTGGATTAATGCTCGCTGCTCTGGTTGCTGCGCTCATGTCCTCAGCGGATACTTGTCTTCTCAGTCAGAGCGTCATATTGACCGAGGATATACTCAAGCGATTTCGCCCTTCGCTCGATGAAAAGAAAACCATTTTATTGACTCGCTCAAGCATATTGGTGCTGGGTCTTGTGGCGCTGGGTTTAGCCTTAGCTTTAAAAAGTGTGATTTCATCTCTTCTCTTCGCTTACACTATCTTCACCTGTGGCCTGGTTGTCCCGGTGATCGCCGGGTTTTATAAATCAAAACTGAAGGTTATGCCACAGGGGGCACTGGCAGCTCTTGTAGGTGGTGGGGTAGTAGGACTGGTGGGGAAAATTCCAGGTTTGAACATTCCTTTCAGGGATGATTTGGGGCTTATAGGATTTGCCATAAGTGCCATTCTTCTTTTTGGAGTGAGTTTCATTGTTAGAAAGAAAGGTTTTCAGGCTTAAATAAATCTATATATAACATATAAGTAATTGGATAATCGCCTGTGTTTTCAAGTCCTGGATTTCTTCCCCGGTGATATGACAGCACCTATCCATGTTACAATGAAATACTGAAATCTTAAAGCGGTTCCCATGCATTTTAGTTCTCTTTGAAAACGGATATAATCAGAGAGGCCATAGCGAGGCATTATCTAATGGGAAGGGTACGTATTGCTATTATCGGTTTGGGGCTTATTGGTGGTTCCATAGGGCTTGCATTGAAGGGTGTTAATAAGTCAGGATGGGAGATTGTGGGTTATGTCCGCCGTCCTGAAGCTGCCTCTACATTGCTTTCTCTGGGGGTGGTCGATGAGGTGGAAACGAACCTCGTCAGAGCAGTAAAAGAAGCCACCCTGGTAGTCATTGCGACCCCCGTATTAACTGTAAAGGAAATTCTGTCTCAAATGTCAAAGTATCTTTCTCCTGGATGCATTGTCACGGATGTGGCCAGCACCAAGATGGAGGTTATGAAGTGGGCGGATGAGCTGTTACCACCGGTGGTGAACTTTATTGGTGGGCATCCCATGGCGGGCAAAGAGACCTATGGAATACATGCTGCCGACGCCAGGTTATTTCAAGGGTGCGTCTACTGTCTTACCCCGGCCAAGAAGGCTTCACCCGAAGCAGTGGATAAAGTGGTAGATATGGTAAAGAAGTTGGGAGCTATGCCTCTTTTCATTGATGCTGAGGAGCATGACAACCTCGTGGCAGGGATCAGTCATTTGCCCATGTTGCTTTCTGCTTCCCTGGTATCAGTGACTGCCAGGGATTCCTCCTGGGGTGGCATGTCCCGGCTGGCTGCCTCTGGGTATCGTGATTTCACTCGTCTGGCTTCAGGAAATCCTGAGGTGAACGCTCATATCTGCCTTAGTAACAAGAAAGCCATAGTTAGCTGGATTGATAAGTTCAGCCAGGAATTGAGAAGGTACCGCCAGTTGGTGAGTGACGGGGATAATCAACTGGAAAAAGCTTTGACTGAGGCTAAGAAAGCAAGGCAAGAATGGCTAGACGGGACATAGCTAAAACAGTTAAACCGTGTCTATGCCTGGGTGGGGAAATCACCCTTCCGGGTGATAAGTCTATCTCACATAGGGCAGTAATTGTCAATAGTCTGGCTTCAGGCAGAGCCGAAATTACCAATTTTGCCCCGGGAGATGATTGCAGAAGCACGGTCAGATGCTTGAGATCTCTGGGAGTTGGAATCCGCAGGGTGGTATCTGTGAACTCCTCCACTCTGGTGGTTTCGGGAGGTGGCAGAGATGGTTTTGGGGAGCCCGGGAATATTCTCAATGCTGGAAATAGTGGCACTACCATGCGTCTGCTGGGTGGTCTCCTTTCCAGTCAACCTTTTCTATCCATTATCACCGGCGATGCCTCCCTGAGAAGTCGTCCTATGGGGAGATTGATTGAACCTATGCGCTTAATGGGTGCCGAAATCTATGGGCGTGGGGGGGATTCCTGCGCTCCTCTGGTTATCAGGGGAAAAGAGTTACACGGCATAGAGTTTTCCTTACCCATCCCCAGCGCTCAGATTAAATCGGCGATTTTATTAGCTGGTCTTTTTGCTCGGGGCAGGACTGTTTTGCATCAGCCGGTTTCATCGAGAGACCATACCGAGAGGCTGCTCAAACACATGGGAGCTGAAATTGAAAGTGATGGCAAATTGATTTCTTTGAACCCTTTGACCAACTCTATAGCTCCAGCCAGTTTTCATATACCAGGTGATGTCAGCTCAGGAGCCTACTTCTTAGTTGCCGGGGCTGTTCATCCCAATGCCAGGATAATCCTGAAGGACTGTGGGACTAATCCTACGCGGGCCGGGATTATTGAAGTCCTTTTAGCTATGGGGGCCAAGCTCAGCATAGAGAATGAACGAATGGAGGCTGGTGAGCCGCTGGGTGATATTGTGGTAGAATCTAGTGAATTAAAAGGGGTTGAGATTGGTGGAGAGATTATCCCTCGCCTCATAGATGAAATACCTGTTCTGGTTGTAGCTGGCTGTATAGCCAGGGGTAAAACTGTAATCAGGGATGCAACTGAATTGCGGGTGAAGGAGTCGGATAGAATTGCCACAGTGTCCAGGCAGCTTTCACGGATGGGCGCCAGGATTGAGCCACTGCCCGACGGCATGGTTATCCATGGTGGCAATACATTGATGGGTGCAGAGGTTGATAGTCACGGTGATCACCGGTTGGCGATGAGTCTGGCCATAGCAGGGTTATTAGCTAGCGGCAGGACAATAATTGATCATGCTCAGGTGGCACAGGT
>DAOVDO010000001.1 GCA_030669525.1 Dehalococcoidia bacterium
GTTTGCTGAAACTCCGCCAGGCATTGGGCTACCTTACACCACTGGAATATCTACAACAACATTGGCAAAATGATAGAAAGGAGAAAGTGCCGCCAATCACCTGAACTAGTACAGTACCGAGAAGATTAACAGGAGCCTTTATTATGCTTCCGCATATTGCGCACTTCAGGGGTTACCTCTACGGTAGTTCCTGGCTGGTTTGCTCAATAATTTACTGAAGGGAAAAGAGACTTCCGATCTATATGAGGGAGATAGAGCGCAGCCATATACTCCTCCCCAAAGGGAGCAAAGGTGGAAAGTTCAATATTGGTTATCGACTGGGAGATGCTTATAGCCTTCTCGAAGGCGTGAAAGGATATAAGAGCCATTCTGGCACCCATGAGAGAACTATTGCCTATAAACTCTACCTTTTCTCTCAATATATCGGGTAGCAAACCTATGTTGATAGCCTTATCAATATTTAGATAGGTTCCAAAACCACCGGCAACATAAATCCTTTCAAGCTGGTCAAAAGTAAGACCAGCGTAATCAATAAGAGACTTAATTGCAGCAAATACTGCTGCCTTTGACCTCATAATGTTGTCTATGTCTGTTTGGGCTATGGCTAGTGCCTGCCCTGTCTCCGTCTCTTCAGGAAAAGCTACTATGTATTTAAGCTCCCCGTCTCCTTCGATAATCCGCTTATCTTGAAGAGAAGAGCGGAATTTACCATCTATGTCCAGTATCTTATTCCTGGCCAGTTCATAAATTAACTCAATCAAACCGGAACCACAAATTCCCCTTGGTTTGGCTTTGCCAATAGTTTCATAGATTACCCGGCCATTATCTATCTGCACCTTCTGTATCGCTCCCCGTGTCGCTCGCATACCACACTTTGTGTCACCACCTTCAAAGGCTGGACCGGCGGATGCAGAGCAAGAGAGCATCCATTCATTATTGCCAATGACAATCTCACCATTGGTACCAATGTCAATGAGACACGACGTCTCAGGTCTATCCGCCAAACCACAGGCCAGGATACCAGCTACAGTGTCGCCACCAACATAGCTAGCCACACTGGGCATTACTTGTAATACCCCATAAGGATTTATATTAATGCCCACTTCGCTGGCTGATACCTGGGGATAAAGATCGACTGTGGGGACATAAGGATCGTCTCTAATGGAACAGGGCATGAAACCTAAAAGAAGGTGGCTCATAGTGGTATTCCCAGCAGCGACAACAGAGGTAATATCTTTGATATCAATGCTTTTCTCTTGAACCAAAGCCTGGATTAAGGTATTGATGTTTTCAACCACTGCCTTTTGGAGAATATGCATAGAGCCCTTGCCGCAGACAAAGGCGATTCTCGAAAGAACATCCTCACCATAATGGGCTTGTAGATTGTGGTTGCCTTCTACCATCAGGACCTGGCCTGTCTTAAGGTGGACCAGTTGCGTTACCACAGTGGTAGTGCCTACATCGACAGCCACGCCGTAGTTTCGGTCCTCAGTATTACCTGCCTCTATTTGTAGTATTCGACCTGTATCATTATGGTTGGCAACACTAGCTGTGACTTTCCACCCATGGCGACGAAGCTTGGTGGACAGATCTTGCAGGCAGGCAAGAGGTGTTTCGAAGGAAGTATATTTAAGTTTTTTCCTGAGTTCTCGGGTGATGCGACCTGTGTCGGGAATGTTATCGTCAATGGTTGGTTCAGGAAGCTCCAGGTATATTTTGCTCACCAGCGGCTTGAAAAGAGAAGCAGGGTCATCATGCCTCTTATGCAGGGAGATCCTATCAGGTTCGCTATAGGTGATAGGGGCTGTTTCCCTCCAGACCCTTTGTTCTTCCAGGTGCGACTCGGACAGAATTTGTTCCTCTTCCAGACGAGACTCTGGTGGGATAATTACTTCCAGGTTATCTTTCACCCGAGTCTGGCAAGCGAGAACATAACCAGTCCGTATCTCTTCTTTGGTGAAAAAGGCTATGGAGTTATTATCTACCTCGACATTCCCCCTGGTTATTTGAACGCGACATTTACCGCAGACGCCCTCTCCACCACATAGACTATTGAGGTATACCCCTGCTGCTTCTGCTGCTTCAAATAGGGTAGTACCTTCATCTACCTCAACCTCCTTTTGATCAGGTAAAAAGGTCACTTTATACCGGTTCACGATGACTTTTTACCTCCTTTTTCAATAACCACTTTGTGCTCTTCAAGGAAGTCGATGTTTTTCAACTTCCCCTTGAGAAACTTTCTATCTCCTAGCAAGCTAAAGCACAAAAAGCCATTTCCTTCAGCTTCAATCCAGACTACATCCCGCATTACCTCTTCCCGGTGTGCTCCATCGTCAGAGTAGACAGTAGCCATACACATATATTCTACCTTGCTCCTTTATTTTCTTAAGGCTAATCCACTTTTCCTTGATATCCTTTGATTTAGCTATGCCTGAGTTTTTCATTTCCCTCCCCGCAACTCAATCAGTAATTGAGATAGCCTTTCATTGTTTTTCCCCATCTCCCTCACTGCCTGCAGTATGCTATCGTAAATTGGATTGTCTCCTGTATTCATAGTTTTTCCCCGCCATTTATTAAATTTCTCGTTATGGCGTTTGTTCTGCTCGGTCCAGGAGGTTAGAAGTACCTTGAGCCTCCCTTCTTCATCACTCGGATACCTTTTCAGAACGTCTTCAACCTTTGACTGTATCATGGACTCGGGAACTGCGCCCAGTATTTCGTCAACCTGCTGACCGTCAACGAAATACATCTGCATGGGTATGCTCATAATCTGATACTGCTGTGCTGTCCGAGAATTTTCATCGACATTTATTTTACAGAACTTGAATTTGCCGTCGTATTCCTCTGAGAGTTTGTCGTATATGGGTGAAACCATACGGCAGGGACCGCACCAGGGTGCCCAGAAATCAACTTCAGTGGGAATATCTGAGCTTAGAACCTCCTCCTCAAAATTTTGATCCATGACCTCTATCACTTTACTCACGCTATACCTCCTTTAATTTGGTCGATGCGCAATAAGCGCTACAGTATATCAAGTCGCATATTCAAGTTCAAAGCTGATCAACTTGAATATGAGACTCTTTATCACAAAGTCGAGTCTTTCTCGTTCATTGCCTACTGTTTCCTTTTAGCGATTGTTTCACTTGAAACATATGTTTGGGCCAGACTGCAACTGAATTGGCTATGGAATAATCTTAGTAAGCTCCTGTTCTATTGATTCTTCGTTGGGGAAAGCACCAATTTTTACAGCTTGAATGATGCCAGTTTCATCGATGAAGAAAGTAGTAGGAATGTATCGAATGTTATAAGTCTGAGCTACATCCTGCTTAGTATCAAGCAGCACCGGAAGGGAAAGCTTTCGACTCTGTAAAAACTGTTTTACCTTAGAAGGTGTCCCGCCCATGTTGATAGCCAGTAGCGCCAAGTTCTTAGCTGCCGATCCTTCGTACACCCGCTGTATATAAGCCATTTCAGAGACACAGGGTCCACACCACGTTGCCCAGAAGTTGAGCATTACCGGCCTACCCCGCAAATCGCTGAGATAAACAGGTTTTCCGCCAAGGTCATTAAGCTGAAAGTCAGGCGCCAGGTTACCTACCTTTATGCCTTGAGTTGTAGTAGGAGAAACCGATGGAGCTAGCTCTTTTAATCCTAGAATAGCAATACTGGTGAGATTGAAATCAGGGAACTGAGTGGTTATTGAATGGAGCTTGCTATCAACTTTTCTATAATGCGGCTTGCACCACCCGGTACCATCATGATAGGCGACATAAAGGGCAGCTTCTCTCAGCCCATCAGGCAGCTTCGTTGTATCGTAGCTCAGGGTAAACAAGACCTGTGGGTTGAATGTAGCAGTTTGGGGCGTTAATTTATAGGCCGAACTAACGATATAAGCGTTTCCTGGGGGAGGTGGCGGGCTAGGATCAACTACGACACGGATAATCTGAAGCGGCTTCTCATCTTCGTCCAGAACTGCAGTTCCCTTGTCCATAAGCAGACTAATCCCGCCGTCGGCGGATGTTAGTTCTACCCTCGACTTTAGCACCCCCTGGCTATCAATGAGGAATTCATTCTTGTAACCGAGCAAATCGATCTCCAACCGGTAGGGTGGCAACTCTTCCCCGGGGGTTGGAGTCGGGTTTGAAGAGCAACCGGCCACTGCGAACCCCGAGGTTACAACTGAGGCCAATGTTATTACCAGTATGACTTTCAACGGTCTATTCATAATTAACCTCTAACTTACTTTGAAACCAGATGAGCTTATCGTTCTGGATAAATGCGCCTCCATGATAACATTAGTCCTGAGAATTTCAGCTTATCTTTTGAAGATACCTGAAGGCGGACATGGCAGCAGTGGCGCCATCCCCAACTGCGGCAGCGATCTGGCGGACTGAGTTCCTGCGGATGTCGCCGGCTGCGAAAATACCAGGAACTGAGGTAGCCATTGTTTCATCAGTGAAGATATAACCGGCATCATCGAGGTCCAGTATGTTGAAGAAGTACCGGCTATTTGGCATGAACCCTATGGCAACAAAGACACCATCCACTCCCAGGATGGAATGCTGATTTGTTTTCACATTGTTCAGCCGCAGCCCATTCACCAGTTTCTCTCCCATGACCTCTTCTACTACCGTGTCCCAGATGAATTCCAGCTTGTGCTGGGCAAAGGCTCTTTG
This sequence comes from Dehalococcoidia bacterium, assembly GCA_030669525.1. The sequence continues at coordinate 4,677 of DAOVDO010000001.1, forward strand.
CTGGAGGACGTGCCCGGCTCGAAGCTGGTCTCGCCGGTGTATTACGTGCACCTTCCTGGCATGCCGGCATAGATCCAAAGCATCGGTGAGGGCAGTATCACCCCCGCCTACAACTGCCACCTCACGGTCACGAAAGAGAAAGCCGTCACAGGTGGCGCAGTAGGAAACGCCGTGCCCTGAGAGCCTCTCCTCGCCAATGACTCCCAGCTTACGATCCTCGGAGCCGGCGGCGATGATTATGGACACAGCTTCAAAGCTACCCTCAGTCGTGGAGACACCATGGGGTTGCCCCGTAGTAATGCCGGTAACCTCGGCAGTTACAACCTCCAGTCCGTATCTGACTGCCTGTTGATGCATGAGAGAACCCAGTTCAGAGCCTGAGATACCCTCAATAAAACCGGGATAATTCTCTACTAGCACGGCATTCATTATTTTGCCGCCAAGCATCCCACGCTCGACCAGCAGTGTCTTGAGACCCGCCCGTGAGGTATAGAGACCTGCGGTAAGTCCAGCAGGGCCGCCTCCCACGATGATTACTTCGTGTTTTATCATTGTTTACCTCCATTCCATAATCTATACAAATGGTTACCTATGTTCGACCTCCCCAATTAGCTCTCTCCATAACCAGGAAATTCTGACGCTGTTCCTGATTCATTTCCGCTACCCTGATTTCGATTTTCGCACCCAACTCCGTCACCGCCTGGCGCCAGGCTGTTAAGTTGATGACTAGCAACCTATCAATTTTCGCCTTATCAAAGTCGATAATTGGGTTCTAGTTAATCAGGTTTTTACCTCCCTTCGCCTCCTGCTTCAAATCTTAAGAGCAGGAAATCCCAAACCTTCCCGATCTGCTCTGCTGCTTTGCCTCCACTTAGTGGGCGTCCCTCAAAGCAAGCCTCAAAAAGCTCGGGATCATACTGGATAGCTCCTATGGCTGTAATACCCCGCTTGCTCAGCTCCTGTTTCAAATTCGATGCCATCTCGTCCGAGGTCACCTTGTTGAGCACGGCCCAGCTATTGCTTACTCCACTCCCAGCAGCCATGCTATTCACCTTTGCAGCAAGTGTTATAGACTCCAAAGAGGGCTCAACCACGGTCAGCACGCTGTCTATACTTGTCTCCACTCCTCTGCCAAAGTGCTCTACGCCTGCCTCCATATCCACAATTGCCAATTCAGTATCTTTCAGACGGAGTTTTTTCAAGAACTCCCGACTTAATACCCCCATAGGGCAGGCACATCCCTCAAGCGATTGGAGTATTTTACCTATGCAGATCAGCCTTATGCCATCCCTTTGCAAAATATGCGGGTAAGGTATATCCTCGATAGATATCTCATGCTGTGCCAATACATTCATCGACTGTTCTGATTCTGCCTGGGAAAACCCGGATTTCATTTGCCGCTGTACTCTTTTCTTGCCTCCTGCCAGTTCCATCAGAGGAGTAGGTGGGATGTCAAAACCTAGCATCTGGTACAGCCCCGAATTAGACTCATCCGAATCAACGACCAGAACCTGGTAGCCTCTGTCTCGGGTTAAATTTGCCAGCAGGGTGGCTATACAGCTTTTACCGCTGCCACCTTTTCCACAGACTGAAATCTTCATCATATTATCTACGAGCTATCTTTTATTCCTCGCCCAAGAGTGCCACCTCCCTGAATCCAGGCACCACTTTCTTGAGTTGATCCTCAAGTATCTCAACCACTAGCTCCTTAGTTGTTCGTGTCCTGTCCACATGGCAGGCAGAGGGATTTGACAGTGGCCTATGATATTGCACTGTTACTATTCCCCCCTTCACGTCTCTTAGCTGGACATCAACTCCTCCTAGGCTTGGCTTTATCCTGGCTAATACTCCTTCTACCTCTTCCTTTATTCCTTGGTCCATTCTTAACTGCTTAAATATGTCCTTTATTTTGATAAAAAAACCGCTCACATTCAAACGCCATACTATCACCCTTAGCAGATGACTCAATTATATCGCAGTTTACTCCTTTCCCATCTCTCACTCTGCATTCCCACGCTGTTTTGCACCTGCTTGGCTTTGAACACCATTGTTACTTTGCCGCTTTAAGTAAGCGCAAGTGCCCCTTTAAAAAGAGTTCCTCCTCCAGGCGGGTGAATCTCTGCCTAGATAGCATTTCCTTTAAGTCAAGCTTAAGAAATTCTAAGGCAAGCTGACACTCCCCATGGACAAATGCCCAGCGAAGCGGGGACCATATCCTAAGTATGTCGAACTCATTATAGTCGAAAACGTAAAAGGTTCCGCCAGGCTTCAAAGCCTGGTAAGCATTACAGATAATCTCAATCTTCTGGTGATTCTCGAAGCCATGCAACACAAATGAAATGAACACCTTGTCAAACTCCTCCTGATCTGTCAGGGGAGCCTCAATTCGCTTTTCTTTAAACGAGACCTGGGGGTATGGCTGGCAGCGTTTCCGGGATAGTCTAAGCATTTCCTTGCTGATGTCAAGCCCCAGCACTTTGCCCTTGGAACCTACTTTTTTAGCCATTAGGCAGTCGTTCCTGCCTGTCCCCGATCCAAGGTCTAAAATCGACTGTCCTGGCTCGATATCCATCTTTTCAACAACACTCCTTATTATATTAGGGTAATACCCTAGGGAGATAACATTCATAAAAAGGTCATAACGACGCGCTTCCGTTGGTCCAACCTCTACTCTTGACCTTGGTGACGACAAATCACACTCCTAACTCTGCATTGCCAGATATTTATTGGTCTTGATCGCTTCTAATAAATCCATTTGGGCGTCTACTGCTATGCTTTTTCTTGTTTCATATCGGTATGCGCTATGCCTCTGGCTCATAGCATTCTAATCGCCTTTAGCGGGCAAGCCTCAACACATATGCCACATTCCTGGCAAAAGCCCATAATAGGATAGGGCACATCGTATGCCTCTTCTTGCTTCCAGAGTTTATGGGGACATTGAAGCACTGCGTTGCAGACTCCTCCATCGCATCTATCGGGATGGCATTTCCCATAGTCCACTGAAACCTTCAGTTTTTGACCCAGCATGCTCTTCCCCTAGCTAGAGGTGCAGTCCCGCCTTAGTGCTTCAGTCATAACCATATTCATAAGTAACTATTTCCCTCCCTTACATTCATGGCAATAACCTTCCAGGTACAGCTCAATCCTAGTAACGCAGAACTCGTTTTTGTGTTGCACTTCTGCTACCAATTCACGGATTAAGTTGCTTTTAAACTCAATCACTCTCCCACAGCCTCGACATACCAGATGCTGATGTTCTCCTGAGCGCTTAATCTCATAACGACAACCCACCTGACCCAGATGCCTTTCCTCTATCAAATCTTGTTCCTTAAATAAGCGTAAACTACGGTAAACTGTAGCAAGGCTAATACTAGCGTCTTTCTCAATAGCTCGGCGATACAGTTCCCTGGCATCTAAATGCGTTCCAGCCTCTTGTATAGTAGAAAGTAAAAACTTTCGCTGTGGTGTGAGAGGCCGCAGATTTATTGTCTCGGTTTTGCGATTGCTTCTCATTCTCATTGGCGAGTATAGCGGCATCTCTGAATTCTGTCAAGCCTTATTAGAAGTGTCATCTAGTGGTCTCATACAGGTAATGCTTGAAACAGTCGGCAAATCACAATATAATAGTAAGCCTGTTTGGAGATTAAGGATGAGAGTTATTGCTGGTAAAGCCAGGGGAGTTCGGTTGAAGGCTCCTCCAGGAAGATCGGTTCGACCTACAACCAGTCTGGTAAAGGAAGCTATTTTCTCTATTCTGGAAAGCAGCGATGGTTATTGGGGTCGCGTTCTTGATTTATATGCTGGTAGTGGTGCCCTGGGGCTGGAAGCTCTAAGCCGCGGAGCGGAATGGGCTGATTTTGTTGATAGAAGCAGGAAGTGTTGTGACATCATTAAATACAACCTGGAGGGGGTGGGGTTACTGGATAGAGCCCGTGTCTATTGCTGTAGTGCTAATAAGGCGGTTAGTTTCCTTGGTAACAGTTATGATATCATCTTTATGGACCCTCCTTACTCGAATCCTTCTACAGGAGACCTATTGCAAACGCTAGCTAGCTCTAAGTTAATAGGGGATGGCTCTACAGTTGTAGTTTGCCATGGTAATCGCTTCCCACTGAATCCCGGTTATGCTGAATTACGGCTGACTAAACAACGTCATTATGGCGATACTTTTATATCCATTTACCACAGGGAGAGTAAAATTAATGAGAACAGCGGTTTATCCTGGCACATTTGACCCCATTACCATGGGTCATATTGATATTATCAAACGAGCATCGGCCATTTTTGATAAGCTGATTGTTGGTATCTACGACAGACCTTACAAGGAGATACTTTTTTCGGTTGAGGAAAGGGTAGACATGGTGGAGCAGGCAATTGCTGGCTTCTCTAATGTATCTGTCATGTCCTATAGTGGGCTCTCTGTTGATTTTATCCGCAAAGTAAAGGGGACTGTTATGATCAGGGGACTGAGAGCGAATTCTGATTTCGAGCGAGAATTTGAAATGGCACTGATGAATAAACAATTAGCGCCAGATATTGACCTGGTCTGCTTGATGACGAGCTCTGAATACCAGTTCCTTAGCTCCAGCCTGATTAAGGAAGTAGTTAATTTGGGGGGCGGCGTCGAAAATATGGTTCCTGAGCATGTTGCAGTTGCGTTAAAACAGAAGTTCCTTTATTCGCAGAATGGCAGGTAAAGGCAGGGCGTTAAAGTAAAGCCTGTAAAAATATAATTTCAAGGAGGTAACGTAAAAAATGGCATACAAAATTACCGACGATTGCATCAGTTGTGGGGCTTGTGAGTCGGAGTGCAATAATGACGCCATCAGTGAGGGTGAAGAAGTTTACATCATTGACCCTGATAAATGCACTGAGTGCGTAGGCTGGTTTGATTCGCCTAAATGCGCCGAGGTCTGTCCCGTTGATGCTGCTATTTCTGATCCTGACCGGCAGGAGACACGTGAACAACTTATGGACAAATGGCGTAAGCTACATCCAGGTAAGACACCTGCTGTTAGTTAAGTTTATTCTTTGAAGCCAATCACCGTACAGTTATCGAGCGTTGAAGGGTATACTAACATCAGCTTGTTCAAGATTTTTCCCAGGATAGAGCCGTTATGGCACAGGTCGTTTTGGGGTTTGTATACCTTCAGATGTCTTAGTATTGGTATTATCAACACCAGCAGGCTTATGGCTTCTATGTACCAGGCAGAGGATACATTTCTAAATCCGGCATTCTGGAGGATACCTATAAGAGTGCTTGTAGTAAACTGGTTAATGTGAAGACTTCTTATGTTCCACCAGTTTCTTCGCAGAATTCTTGATGGTATTCCACCGAAATCCGGCGTTGACACAGCAATCAGACCTCCGGGCTTGAGTATCCGGTGGGCTTCCTTAAGGGTCTCTAGCGGGTATGGAATGTGTTCCAGAACCTGCCACATTGTGACCACATCGAAATAATTTTCCGGGAGGTTCAGTTCTTCGAAGGCACTGGCTTCTATCTCCAGGTTAAATTCCCTTTTGCCGTACGCTGCCGCCTCTTGGGATAACTCAATCCCGTTAGTCCTGTAGCCGGCATTGTAAGCGTTAAACAGAAAAAAACCTTCTCCGCAGCCTACATCCAGAAGAGTGGTGCCATTGCTGTGTTTCCTGACTAACTGCACTTGTGATTTGGTGGCATACAAGCGACCTTCTTGAATGATGGAGGCGTCGATACTCTTCATGTTACAGTAATCGCCGTTGATTATTTCTTTCTTTTTGATGGGATTTGTATATACCATCTGGCATTTCTGGCATTTCACATGCCTGCCATATTTATCTCCTGGCAGCATATATACCGTTTCAATTCCTTCCTGAAAATCAGTTAATTCCATATTGGAGTCGAACAGTACGATGAAATCATTCTGCCCGCAGTTAGGGCAATTGCGGTATTCGAAGAGCGAATCCATTGTGATTTGCAGCTTTCCTAAAGATGCCTGGCTTTATAATAAGCGGCGGCTACCGCTTCAAGTATGATCGAACGCAAGTTACCCTTTTCTAACTGAAGAAGAGCTTCCACAGTGGTTCCTCCCGGAGAACTAACCATGTTTCTCAACTCGGCAGGGTGTTTGCCTGTTTTTTGAACAGCGTGGGTAGAGCCGATTATCGTTTGCATCGCCAATTTCTCTGCCATGCTGCGGGGCAGGCCGATATGAACTCCAGCGTCGATTAGAGCCTCGATAAAAAGAAAAACATAGGCTGGTCCGCTGCCGCTTAATGCCGTTGCCATATCCAGATACTTCTCATCAGTAGCATAGATTTCCTCGCCCAGCGAACCAAGTAACGATCGGGACATCTCCCTCTGTTGTTGGCTTACTCCCGCAGTTGCCGTCCATATTGTTATTCCCTCACCAATTTGCGCTGGCATGTTGGGCATAGCCCTGATAATACAGGGGTGATTTAGACCACGCTGTAGAATAGATAAGCTGGCACCAGCTACTATAGATAATACTAGCTGCTGTGGTGCTGGACTTTTTATCTCCTCCATTACCTGAGCCAGCTCCTGTGGCTTTACAGCCAGGACAACCAGGTCAGCACCTTCTATTGCTTTCCGGTTATTTGCCACAGTATTCACTTTATATTCTTTGTTTAATAATTCTCGTCGTGGTTGGCTCACGTCGCTAATTACAACATCAGCAGGCTTAGCGACATCTTTGTTAAGCAGGCATCTTACCATTGCCTCTCCCATGACACCACCGCCAATGAAAGCTATCCGCATTTCTGTTCCTCACTCCGTTACAATATTTATCACTCTCTTAGGGACAAAGATTATGTTGCTAATCTTCTTGCCATCAATGCGAGCTTTTACTCGCTCTCGCTCCAGTGTTAATTCCCTTGCTTCAGTCTCAGTTATGGAAGCAGGCACAGTGATCTTATCCCTTAATTTACCATTTATCTGGATAGCCAGGGTAATTTCTTCCTCCCTGGCTAGCTCTTCATCCCATTTAGGCCAGGATTGGCGGTGAATGCTATAGGGATGTCCTGTCTTAGCCCATAGCTCTTCGGCAAGATGAGGAGTGGAGGGGGCAAGAAGGAGTAGTAGATACGTGATTGTTTCGTGCCACAGGGAGAGTGAAATATTTCTTGCTTCCTGTACTTTGGACAGGTAGTTGGTGAACTCCATGAGGCTCGACAGCATGGTATTAAAGTGAAATCTTTCCAGATCCCGGGTTACCTTTTTAATCGTCTTATGGGTGATATGGCGAAGTTCCTTTTCTGCCTTTGACTCAATATCCTGGCTGTTATAGCCTGCTTCTACCAGGCTATACACTCTATTTAGCCAGCGACTTATGCCTACGATGCCATTGTCGTTCCATTCCCCTCCCATTTCCCATGGACCAATAAACATGAGATAAGCGCGAATGGCATCAGCTCCCAGGGTAGCTACGTATTCATCCGGGGCAATTACGTTGCCCTTGGATTTGCTCATCTTCCCCCCGCGGTAAATTATGGTACCTTGATTAAAAAGGTGAGTGAATGGTTCATTAAAGTTAATCAGGCCTATGTCTCTCAATGCCTTAATAAAAAAGCGCGAGTAGAGAAGATGCCGAACAGCGTGCTCGGCACCTCCGGTATACAAATCCACGGGCAGCCAGTGTTTCACACTGTCAGCATCGAAGGGCGCATTGTCAGTTTTAGGGCTGGTGTAGCGCAGGAAATACCAGCTAGAGCACATGAAAGTGTCCATAGTATCAGTCTCTCGTAGCGCTGTTTGACCGCATCTAGGGCAAGAGGTATTAACGAAGGACGGGCAATATTTCAGGGGAGACTCGCCTGTAGGCTTGAACTCTGCATCGGGTGGGAGCAAAACTGGTAAATCCTTCTCAGGCACAGTAACTACGCCGCATTTTTCACAATAAACTATAGGTATGGGTGCTCCCCAGTAACGCTGTCGGGAGATAAGCCAATCCCGGATGCGATAGCTAACCGCTCGCTTGCCCCACCCCTTTTTCTCTATAAGATCACAAATTGCTTCATATCCTTGCTCACTGGTCAAGCTATTAAACTCTCCAGAATTCACCATTGTGCCTGCCCCGGTGTATGGCTCTGTTAATTTCTCGCCTGCCCAACCCGGGGGGGCAATAACTGTTCGAACAGGAAGATTAAATTTTGTGACAAATTCAAAGTCCCTCTCATCATGAGCAGGAACGCCCATCACTGCTCCTGTGCCGTAAGTTGGCAGGACATAATCAGCAGTCCAGATGGGCACCTTCTCTCCACTTAATCTATTAACAACGTAGCTCCCCAGAAAGACTCCCGTCTTCTCCTTGTCCAGGGCTGTCCGCTCATACTCCGTTTGTCGGCGGCACCAGGAAACGTACTGTTCTACCTCGGCTTTATGCTCAGGGGTAGTCAACCGTGGAACAAGAGGATGCTCTGGGGCGAGGAGGAAAAAGGTAACACCGAAGATAGTGTCGGGGCGAGTGGTAAACACCTTTATCTCTTTTTGCTCAATGTTCTGATGCTCCAGGCCGAAGTAAACCTCGGCGCCGTAGCTTTTGCCAATCCAGTTCCGCTGCATTATCTTTATGCGCTCTGGCCAGTCTATATGGCTGAAATCGAGTAGTTCATCGGCATATTTGGTAATCCTGAGGAACCACTGCTCCAAATCTCGTTTAGTCACCTGGCTGCCGCAACGTTCGCAAAATCCCTCTCCTATCACCTGCTCATTGGCCAGTACTGTCTGGCACTTGGGGCACCAGTTGACCGGTGCCTTATCACGATAAGCCAGACCAGCGTTATAAAGTTGCAAGAAAAACCACTGCGTCCACTTATAATACTCAGGTAGGCAGCTAACCACCTCTCGATCCCAGTCATAGATAGCTCCTATACTCTTGAGCTGGCGGCGCATGCGCTCTACATTCCTCATTGTCCACTCATGCGGGTGAATGTCGTGGTTGATGGCGGCATTTTCTGCTGGCAAACCGAAGGCATCAAAGCCCATGGGATGAAGCACATTGTATCCCTGCATTCTTTTAAATCTGGCATGGACATCTGAAGGTGACATGGCGTACCAGTGCCCGATATGAAGGTCTCCTGAGGTATAGGGGAACATGGTCAGTGCATAGAATTTGGTGCGGTTACTATCTTCAGTCACCTCATAGATTCGGTCTTCTTCCCATTTCCTCTGCCACCTCTTTTCTATTTCCTGGGGATTATACTTTAAGGCCATATCTGCGAAAGTTTAACCTAATTTAAGCTAAATTAAAAGCTTTTGTACTCGTCCACATAATCAGTGACACTCTGCCTCCTCTACTGTCGTTGCGAGGGGCGCTAGCCCCGAAGCAATCTCCACACTTCATGCTGTCTTTGCGAGGCAGCTCTGCTGCCGTGGCAATCTGGTGGGGCTAGATTGCCACGCCTTCGGCTCGCAATGACACAAGGGAACAAGCCACACCACAACCTTAGTGGCGGGTTCTATGCCCACCGCCTTATGCTCGCCATGTAGAATTGCCTGACATGGCACCCATCTATCTGAACGAGATCAGCTTTCCAGGTGAGCTTTATTTCCTTTGTGGTTGAGGAATTAATGGCATTTATAATGACAATGAATGACAATAAAACCATAATAATTTACGGGTGTTGACATTACTATGTGGTGTTCATTAAAATAGAACACATGAAACTTTTAGTAATAGGATTGGGACAATGTGGTGGCAGGATTGCTGATAGATTTGCCCGGCTAAACAGGAGAGCGCATGCTAAACGCGGGATTGATATTTTTACCGACGTTTTTGCGGCTAACACAGATATTGCTGATTTAAGCGGGTTAACCACTATCAAGGCTGATTACAAGCACAGAATTCCTATCGGATACCAGAAAACCAGCGGCCATGGCGTAGGTAAAATAAATGAACTTGGCGCTGAGGTAGCCAGACAGGATAGTGACAAGATTATAACTGCAATCAAGACCTGTGAGCGATTCTCCCAAACAGATGCTTTCTTGTTGATTGCTGGTGCTTCCGGAGGTACTGGCTCTGGCGCAATAGCAGTGTTGACACAGTGTATAAAAGAACGCTATATAGGGAAACCGGTTTACAATGCTATTGTCCTGCCATTTCAGCAGGAAGAGACAACAGAGGCAAGGACTGTTTATAACACAGCGGTGTGTCTCAAATCTGCGTACCTGGTTGCCGATGCGATAATTCTTATTGATAACCAGAGGTATGTTAATAAGAATACCGCGGTGTTGGATAATCTGAAAAATGTTAATGCTCGAATAGTTGAGCCATTTTACAATTTGCTTTGTGCTGGTGAAGAGAGACTACCAAAATATATCGGGTCAAGAACGATGGATGCAGGGGACATAATTCAGACTTTAGTCGGCTGGACAGTGATAGGCGAGGGTAATACGCCACTCCGGGGCAGAACGGTTTTTCCCTTTGGGAAAGACCATGATTTCAGAGCCAAGATGGCGGAAACCGGAAGTAAAGCTCATGCAATGGATGAGGCTATTGGCGAGCTATCGCTCACATGCAATCCCAGAGATTCAAAGAGAGCACTATACCTTGTCTCTGCACCACACGAAGAGATGAGCATGGACCTGATTAAAGAGATTGGAGACCATCTAAATTCCATGGCTCCCAATGCTTTAATACGGAGTGGTGATTACCCCAGACCGAAAGGCTCAGTGAGTGTTACTTTAATACTATCTGAGATTAGTGCTGCCAGGAAAATCACAGAATACTTCACCAAGGCGATTGACTTAATCTCGGTTGTGAAAGCAAGACAACAAGGCTTACTGTACCCTGATAGAAAGCTGGAAAATATCTTCGACGATATCCCCATGCTGCTAAGTTAGCTGACCAACACCCTGCCAGTGGCTAAATATACCTCTTGTTTTAAAACAATAGGAACGCTATTGCCTTGAGACGGAACAGGGAAACTACCTATCTAGTCCTACCCTAATCTTCTACTTTTAGCATAGATTGTCCAGGCCTGATCCATAGTCTCCTTGCGGGATTGGTTGGCTCGTGTAATGGCTTCCTCACGGCGCTTTGATGCCTGAGCTATGTTCTCCTCAAAAGCCTTTCTAGCCTGCAGTTCGACTTCCTCGCGCCTTTTTAGTGCTTGTGCCAGATTTTCATCGTAAGTTTGCCTGGCTTGCAGCTCAGCCTCCTCCCGCCTTTTCAATGCCTGTGCTACATTTGAGTCATAGGCTTTTTGAGCTTGCAGATCAGCCTCTTTATAGGCTTTCTCCACTTGCAGCTCGTTGTCCTTGTAGGCTCTGGCTACTTGTTGCTCAGCTTCCATATAGGCCGCATAGGCCATCATAGCTTGCTGCTGGATTTGGTCAAGGGACGTTGCAGCTTGCTCAGTCTTAACGGGAGCTTTCTGCGCTTGCTGTTCTGTTACCTCTTCCTTGGGTTCTGCTTTCTTTGCTTCCTCCACTTTACTACGTACAAAGCCTTGATCTTTTGAATCCAATAGAGTACACCTTCCTTTCTTTAAAAATTTCCCAGTATATCTATCCCATGTCTGATTTAACACGGGGATTTTAAAGTTATTACGTTGTTAACTTTAGCATATTTGGGTATTGGATTTCTACAGTCTATTGTAGTGATGGGCATGAATCTACTCTAACTTTGTGTATCTTTGTCGGAAGAATACATTTTTGTCAGGAATTTCAAGCGTGTCTCGATTTCCTTGCCAGATTCTTTTGTCTCCTTTTTTCCCTGTGTATACCCCTGGGCCTTGCTTATCGACTCCTCCAAAGTTCCTGTGGGAACCTTGGTGGATTCCTCAACCTTTGTGCTTATTGCCTCGATCCTTCTTATGGCTTCCTTGAATGCTATCGCCTCCTCGGATACCGGGACTTCTCCCTCTACAGTCTCTATACCCAATTTAGTCATTTCTCCAGCATTGCTTATTGCTTGCTTAAATGCTCGTATTGACGCATTAACAGCATTCCTGGCCGATTTGCTGCTTTCTTCACTTTTATTGATCGCTTCCTCAAATATTCGTATCGATATTACAACAGCCTCCTGTGCTTGTCTAATAGAGTCCTGGGCTGTCTGTCTGGCTGACTGGCTTATTTCCTCAGCTCTTCTCATGGCTTCTTGTGAAGCGTTTTTGGACTCTTCAGCAACTTGTTTGGACGTCTGGCTTACATCCTCGATCCTGCTTATGGCTTCCTGGGAATCTCTTTTCGATTCCTCGGCGGCTTGTTGGGCTGCCTGGCTTACCTCCTCAGCTCTGTTTATGGCTTCCTGGGATACTCTTTTCGCTTCTTCAGCAGTCTCTTCGGCTGAATGGCTTATCTCCTCAGATTTACTTATAGCTTCCTGGGATTTCCTTTTCGCCTCCTCGGTGGCTTCTGTTGCCTGTCTGAGCGATGCTTCAGATTTGCTTATAGCCTCTTGAGAAGTTTTTATGGATGTTTCAGCAGCTTTCTGGGCTGCTCTGCTTATTTTTTCAGCCCTGTTTATTGCCTCGTGGAAGGTTCTTTTTGATTCTTCACTGACCGCCCTGATTGCCTGGCTTATCCTGTCAGCCCTGCTTATAGATTCCTGTGAAGCGCTAATCGCCTCTTCGGAGGCCTTCTGGGCTGTTTTGCTTATTCTATCGACTCTAATTATAGCCTCCTCGAACGTTCTTGCCAGCGATTCAGCATCCTTTCTAACCGCTTTGCTTACTCTATCAGTCCTGCTTATAGCTTCGTGGGATGCCTTCTTCGCCTCCTCGGCAGCTTGCCTGGCCGACTGGCTTATTTCCTCAGCTTCACCTATAGCTTCATGAGATACTCTTTTTGACTCCTCAGCAATTTCCAGAGCCTCCTGGCTTATTTTCTCGATCCGGTGTATCCTTTCCTGGGATGTCTTTATCGATATCTCCGAAGTCTCTCTGGCTGCTTTAGTTGTTGCCTCAACTCTTGTCACCGATTGCTCAAACTCTGTTGCCGATGTTTCAGCAGTCTCCATGGCTAATTTGACTGATGCCTCGGCTTTGTTAATAGCTTCCTCGGCTGCCTTTTTCGCCTCCTCGGCAGCCTCTTTGGCTGCCTGCCTTATTTCCTCAGTGTTACTTATAATTTCCCGGGCTGCCTTTTTCGCCTCCTCGGTGGTATTTTTGGCTGATTTGCTAACTTTATCTGCTCTACTTACCGCTTCCTGGGAAGCCCTTTTCGCTTCCCTAGCAGCCTCCATAACCGCCTGATTTATTTCCTCAACCCTGCGTATTGCTTCCTGAGAAGCCCTTTTTGATTCCTCAGCAGCCTCCATTGCTGCCTGGCTTGTTTTCTCAACCCTGTTTATGGCTTCCTGGGAAGCTCTTTTTGAGTCTTCAGCGGCCTGCCTGGCTGCCTGGCTTAATTCCTCAGCCTTGGCTACTGCCTGCTCGAATGCCCCAACATCGAAGGTAAGATTCTCCAGGAGCTCGGGCGAAGATTCGTTTGATAGCATGGTTTCAGCAGATTTGACTTTTTTGTTATTCACCCTTTTAAATCTCCCTCTCCATCTATTCCCCTATTCTATCCAGAAGACGCAGAACAAGCTTATTACGTCGTAGCACTGCTTGGAAAAAGTAGGGTATGCAAAACATATCAGGTCGATGGTTTGCCAAATCGCATCTCAGGCAGGTTTAGCAATTTTGAAATGCAAAGTTGCAACCAACCACACATTGACTTATCTCTTACTGAGACGTTACCGCGAGTAGTGATAAAAATTATATTTTATTTAATGTGTCTATTCTCTGCTGGGCAATTCGCCAGCTTCTTTCATTTTGAGGTAGCAATCCTTGCAGTAGACTGGTCGTCCCTCAGTAGGCTCAAACGGCACCGTGGTTTCTACACCACAGGATGCGCATACTACAGAATAAGAGCCACCATATCTACCTCCTCTACGCTCACTGCGCCGAGCTGCTCTACATTCCGGACAGCGTCGGGGTTCATTCAATAAACCACGGGATTGATAGAACTCCTGCTCTCCGGCTGTAAAAGTGAACTCTCGCCCACAATCACCACATGTTAGGGTCTTGTCCTTTAATGCCACAACTGCACCTCCTTTGATTTTGTCATCCCTTTGTTCTCAGTGCAGTCTCTTGGCTTGAAAAACCTTTGTATCATTACTAGGTCCGTGCCCAGGACTCCTTTCGCGGCTGACTCTGCGCATGGCGAAGAGCCGAGCTTTGAAACAACACTGGATAAAGATAACTGATATGATTTTAAACGCACCCTCGTCGGGTGTCAAGTTATTTTGCCTGTTTTTGGTATTTTGTTGCTATGGAGCATGGAGCATTCCATCCTTTCTATACCTTTAAACCGTTAACCGGGCGATAGAACCTCTTGGTAACCCCCTGGATTGTGGTTACGGGATATAAATATAAAGGGATTTCCTGACGCTTCGATGTTTGCAGGTGGACTGATCTCGTTCAGATAGATGGGTGACATGTCAGGCAATTCTACATGGCGAGCATAAGGCGGTGGGCATAGAACCCGCCACTAAGGTTACGGTGTGGCTTGGTTCCTTGTGTCGCTGCGGTGAGCCGAAGCTGCCAGCCGCTCTCTCTCCCCTGTCATTGCGAGCCGAAGGCGTGGCAATCGTCATACCCTTCTCCCATTTGTCATTGCGAGCCGAAGGCGCGGCAATCGTCATGCCCTTCTCCCATTTGTCATTGCGAGCCGAAGGCGTGGCAATCTCGGTGGAGAGTCGGGATGAGATTGCTTCGGGGCTAACGCCCCTCGCAACGACAGTAGGGTTGTCCCCTCGCAACGACAGTAGAGGAGGCATAGTGTTACTGATTATGTGGACGAGTACGTGGACTTTAAAGAAGTGCCGTTTCTTGGTACAATTGTGCGCCGTAGAAGTGAGTTACTTTATAGGCATAGATATTGGCTCTGTCAACTCCAAGCTTTCGCTCATTGGCGAAAATGGAGAGATTGTTAAGCTTGATACCGAAAAGATAAGTACCGGTCCCAGGGCTGCAGTCGCTTCACTTATTGCCAGATTGGGCAAGGGGTTTGAGCTTGACCAGATTGTCGCCGCTGGTGTATCGGGTTCTGGCAAGGACGTGATTCCCAAAGAGCTCGAATGGGTGGAGTATAGCAGTCCACTGTCTATTGCTTCAGGTCTTATTCATTTATATCCAGATGCCAGGACGATCGTTCAAATAGGAGGACAGAGTACCCTGGTAATAGGGCTGGAAGATGGCTTGAAAAAGCCGTGGAAGGTAGCATCTAACCCCCTTTGTGCTGCAGGTACCGGGAGGTTTCTGGAACAACAGGCGTACAGGCTTGGCATCAGTATGGAGGATTTCTCCAGCCTGGCATTGCAATGTGAAGGCAGTCCCCCCAGGATAGCTGCCAGATGTAGTGTCTTTGCTAAAACTGACCTCATACATCTGCAGCAGAAGGGAGCCTCGGTTGAAGCAATGCTTTATGCGCTTTGCGAGAGCGTTGCCCGTATGGTTACCTCTATTAAGAAGGGAGCTTTTGAGGAGCCAGTATATTTTGTTGGTGGGGGTGCTACCAATGCTGCTGTAGCAAGGGCTCTCAATGATGCGATTTCTGCCAGGAATAAGCATCAAGTCAAGGTAATAATTCCTGAAAACCACCTTCATATCGAGTCGCTAGGGTCGGCTTTGCTATCAAGAGGGAAGACTTCGCGGGGCGTTGTTCTATCGGAAATAGATGACCGGCAGGACTATTTTGAAATGCCCAGGCTCAAGGTTGTTGCCACTCAGGATAGCAAGCCAGTCCCGAATATAGAGGAAGGGTGCACAGGATACCTCGGGGTCGATATTGGCTCCACCAGTACCAAGGCGGTGATAGTTGATGAAACTGGCAACAGGGTTATAGGGAAAAACTACCTGATGACCGCTGGCAGACCTGTTGAAGCCATCAGGGAAGTTTTCAGGAACCTTCTTCGGAATGGCGCAGGAAAGGTTAAGATAGCCGGTGCCGGTATCACCGGTTCTGGCAGATACCTGGTTGGCAGTTTTATTGGAGCCGACCTGATTAAGAATGAGATAACTGCGCAGACAAGAGCCGCCGTAGAACTGGACCCTGAAGCCGACATCATTGAGATAGGTGGACAGGACTCCAAGCTTGTCATCAAGAGGAACGGTGTCGTCGTTGATTACCAGATGAACAAAGCATGTGCTGCTGGAACGGGCAGCTTCATTGATGAACTGGCTGAAATGCTGGGTGTAAAAGTGACCAATGGTGAATTCGCCAGGCTGGCGTTCGAGGCTCCAAATACCATTGATCTGGGAACGAGATGTGCTGCTTTCATGGGGCAGGCTGTTGCTGCAGCCCAGCAACAGGGTATGCCCATTGAGATAATCACGGCCAGTCTTTCCAATTCAATAGCGAAGAACTATCTCTCCAAAGTGGTAGGTAACAGGAAATTGGGTGACAAGGTTATCCTCACAGGTGCGGTGTTCTATAACGCGGCTATAGTCTCTGCCTTTCATGAGCAGCTTGAGGGGAAAACCCTGACCGTGCCGGAGCATAAAGAAATCAGTGGTGCGATAGGTGTAGCGCTCCTGGCGAAAGAGGGAATGGCAGGTCGGGAATCAAAATTCAAGGGCTTTCAAAAAGTTGTTGGCAGCGAGTGTATTCTCACCACATTCACCTGTAAAGGATGCGACAATAACTGTACTATTACCCGTATGCAGATGGATAACGAGCCTCCAACCTTTTATGGTAGCAGATGTGACCGTTATGATAGCGTTGCCAGTCATGCGAAAAGAGAAACCTTCTTCGATAAGCGGGAGCAGTTGCTCTTCAGGGAGTACAGGGAAGGTGCTGGCACCGGACCTACTGTAGGCATTCCCAGGGCACTGCTGGTATATGACTATGCCCCACTGCTTATCGGTTTTCTCAACGCGCTTGATGTCAGGTGTATCCTCTCCGGCCAGACTAACAAGGAGATTATGGAGAGGGCGGTCGAGTTAAGTTACACCGATAGTTGTTTCCCTCTCAAGCTTCTCCATGGACACGCAGCAAAGCTTGACGACGTGGACTATATGCTCTACCCCTGCGCTATCAGGTTAGGGGAGAAAGACGGAGATGAGAACCAGAAATATTCCTGTCCTCTTGTTCAGGCAGCCCCGTTCATAATACGCAACGTGCTTGGTAAGCGGATATTGATACCCATACTTGATTTCAGTCGAGGCAATGCTGATGTGATAAAAAAGCTGGCAAATGTCGCTGTGGAGATGGGGTTCAGCAGAAGCAGTGGCAGGAAGGCAGCCCTCGCTGCCATTAAATCCCAGCGGATGTTCGAAGTAGACCAGGAGGCGCTTGGCAGGAAGCTGCTGGAGGAACTATACCAGGGTGACCGGTTAGGAGTGGTGCTATTCGCCAGGTCCTACATGTCACAGGATGCCGGTGCAAACCTGGGCATAGCCGAAAAACTGGCTCAGCTTGATGTGGTGCCTGTGCCGCTTGATTTCCTGCCCCTGAAATCGATTAATCCCAGGAAATACTCAGACCGCCCATACTGGTTCTA
>DAOVDO010000042.1 GCA_030669525.1 Dehalococcoidia bacterium
GCAGAGCGCAGGTGGTCCATGAGGTCGGCAACTCCAATATAAAAGGCAGACTGTCCCTGGTTAAGACGGTGATTGGCAATAGCGCAGGCTAAATGTGTCTTGCCACAGCCACCAGGTCCGAACAGTAGCAGCCAGCCTTCGGGATTATCCGCAAAGGCTTTCGCCACCTGGTAAGCACGGGTAAAACACTCCCGCGAAACGGCATCGTCCTTCTTTCCTTCTGGAGATAAGCTGTCAAAGGTAAGCAGTGTCAGGAAACCAATGTTGCTGTATTTCTGAATATATTGTCGTTTCTCCCTCTGAAGCTGTTCTCTCCTGCATCGGCAGGGCACCACCTGGCTAAAATCAGGCTCCCCCGAGCTCAGTAGAGGATGAACAAACCCGGACCCCCCGCAGATAGGACAGGTCTCTTCACCCGTCTCTCCCTGACTACTGGCCGATACCTTTTTACGCCCGGACCGATGTGAAACAGAGGGCTCAGTGCCAGGATGAGAGGCAAGATTATCTTTTGACCAGGTGTCCGAACTTGCCCCTGATATATTTGTCGGGACCACCCTTTTTATCACTCTTTCTATATTCTCCACTATCCTTGCCTTCACTTGACCAGCGTTCAAGAATACGAGAAATGTATTTCCAACTACGCTTATTCAACAGTACCGCTTCTCTGAAAGCCTCATCAATCCATTGCGAGGGGTAGAGCTTCGCTGCCTCCTTGAGCTCTTCAGCAATTATGGGTGTTATCACACCTATATTCTGCTCATAGAGAGAGAAGATATTGGATGGTTTAGCCGCATACGCTGTTCTTTCCTCGCCAGCTTTCAATTCTCTGGTGTTTTTTATGTGAAGCTCACCACGCCTGATTTTATCAATGGTCTCCCGGTCACCTTTCATATTGGCGAAGTAAACGTCTTCCTGCTTACCATCTATTTCCAGGCTCAGCGGTAAAATGGTGCCCCTGTCTACCGCCAGGCTTAAAATATGGCGAAGCATAGCCTCTTCCATCCCGGCCATCAGCACGTTATCAGACAGCAACTCTCTATATGTGACAAAGCCGGGGTTCCCCTGCCTGTGATGGAGCAGATAAAAGATACGTAACGTTACCTTGAGCTCAGCTATATCCTGAATCTGGGGCAACACCCGGGAAAAGAAATCATCAGGCAAAGGTGTAGATTTTTCCACTGCTGAAAAACCAGGAAATTTCTTATCTGGCATCTGACTATCCCTCAAGAAGCCGTGACTGGCTCGTTCTGTTCCCAACTGGCCTCAACGAATTTAACAGCCCTGTTCAGGAAGCGCAGCTTAATCCGCCCCAGAGGGCCATTACGGTGCTTGGCTATAATAACATCTGCTATACCACGCGGGTAGGGCTCCTTCTCTATATCATGCTCCCTGTTCCACACTTCCTCGGTACTATAAATATCATCCCGGTAAATAAAAGCGACAATATCAGCATCCTGCTCAATGGTACCGCTTTCACGTAAGTCAGAAAGCTGGGGCACATGGGTAGTTCGCAATTCCGCAGCCCGGCTGAGCTGGGACACAGCCAGCACTGGCACGTTCAGCTCCCTGGCCAGTATCTTTAGAGAGCGGGTTATTTTGCTCAATTCCTGAACTCGATTTTCATTCCTGCCATCACCCTGTATTAGCTGTATATAGTCAACAATTATCAGGTCAATCTTATGCTCGAATTGAAGGCGCCGTGCCTTGCTCCTGATATCTATAGCACGAACCTGAGGCGAATCATCAATATATATCGGTGCCTCGGATAGTATTCCACTAGCCTCCATAATCCTTATCTCATCATTTTCATTAAAGTGTCCCAACCGGATATACTTGGAATCCACACCTGACTCGCTGGCTAGAAGTCGTTGGACCACCGATTCCCGGGCCATTTCCAGGCTGAACAAAGCAACACAGGCCCCCTGGTTGATAGCAGTATTCCTGGCAATATTCAAAGCCAGGCTGGTTTTGCCCAGGCTGGGCCTGGCAGCTAAAACAATCAGGTCAGATTTCTGCAAGCCGCCCAGGAGGGCATCCAGCCCGGTAAAACCGGTCATAACCTGAGCCACCTCTCCCTCTTTCAGTGTAACAGCCTGCCCGGCTTCCTCAAAGTACTCGCTCAGTACAACTTTAATGGGAACGAAGTCCCATGAGCTCTGCTTCATTCGCAGATTGAAAAGGAGGTCTTCAGCTTTACTAAGGCTTTCTTCCACGTCCGGGCCAGCTTCATAGCCGATGGCGGCAATCTGTCCCGCAGCAGCGATTAACCGCCTCATTACCGCCATGTTGGTAACAATCTGTGCATAATGCTCGATATGAAGGGATGTGGGTACTATGGATATCAGGTGACTCAGATAACCAGCGCCTCCTACTTGCTCCAGTTTTCCCTGGCGCATTAATTCATGCGCTGCCGTAATCTGGTTTATCGCCTCATTTCGCTGGTACAGGGAGAAACAAGCCTGGTAAACAAGTCCATTTATTTCCTCAAAAAAATCCTCAGGCTTAAGAAACACGGCAACTTTCAAAATAGCATCAGGGTCAATAAGCAAGGAGCCAATAACCGCCTCCTCTGCCTCAATATCATGAGGGGGTAATTTTTCTTGTGCCATACTAAGCCTTCTCTGGCTCGATAATCACTGTGATTCGTGTACCTATCCCCTGAGCTAATTTGATAGTGACTTCATGGCTGCCCGCCTGGCGCAAAGGTTTGTCGATATCTATCTTTCTCTTGTCAATAACAGTGCCTGCAGTTCGACTCAGCTCCTCAGCAATATCAGCAGCGGTGATAGAGCCAAACAGACGGTCTCCTGCACCTATGCGAGCCTGCAGATGGATTTCGCTGCCTTCAATTTGCTCAGCCAGCTCAGCCAGCCTGGCCTGGTCAAGAGTTTCCTGAATTCCCTCCTTCTGAAGCTCAATCTCAACCTGTCTTATAACCTCCGGCGTGGCTATTGAGGCCAGGCCTTTTGGTACCAGATAATTCCTGGCATAGCCCTGGCTGACGTCTGTTATCTCTCCAGCCTTTCCTTTACCGACAACGTCCTTTAAAAAAATTACTTTCATAGCGAACTGATAAACCTCTCTGTTTCCATTAATTCGTTGGTGATCAGGTAACCCTTTTCATCCAGAGTCATATTCCTCCCGAGAAAGCCAGTGCCTGGTTCCAACCCAACAGCAACAAAAACACCTTCTACCGGCAACATTGATATTGTAGCATCTTTAACGCCTTTCATCCTAAGCTGGCTGGCAATATGCCGAAGAACAGAATTTTCTGCTCACCTCCACCTGATAATTTATGGTCATTTGCCCTCTACCCTTTCCCACATGTCACAGCGCCCTCCCCACCTTGCCAGAACCTTGCTATCATCAGAAATCTGAGAGATTTCGCACAGGTTGGGACACGCTTTACATATAAAAGAGGAAATTCGAAACTCCATCTGGCTGACGTTGAATCCTTTGAAATTCGTCCTGTGCCCATCGCTATCCATCTCTTCCCGCACCAGCATAGCGGCTCCGATAGCGCCCATAAGCTCATTATGAGGAGGAATGTAAGTTTCCGTACTAAAAGTCTCACTGAATGCCCTGACTATTCCCTTATTGAAAGCGACACCACCTTGAAATACCATTTTAGGCAGGATTTCTTTTCCCAGAGCAACGTTATTGAGGTAGTTACGCACCATTGACTGGCATAGACCATAAATAATATCATCAATGGGATAGCCCATCTGCTGCTTATGAATCATGTCCGACTCAGCAAAAACAGTACAGCGCCCGGCAATGCGTGCCGGGTTTTTGCTTCTTAAAGCATGGTCTCCGAAATCCTCAATCCTTATATTCAACCGCTCAGCTTGATGCTCGAGAAAACTACCAGTGCCAGCGGCACAAACCGAGTTCATGCCGAAATCAACAACTATGCCATCACGGATTATGATAATTTTGCTGTCCTGTCCTCCAATCTCAAAAACAGTCTGCACATCGGGTACATGGTACATAGCAGCGACGGCATGAGCGGTTATCTCATTCTTTACCAAATCTGCTCCAACAATAACACCAGCCAGTGCTCTGCCACTTCCCGTGGTAGCTACGCCACAAATATCCGCCTCAGGAGGCATCTGTTCCCTTATTACCTCCAGCCCCTCCTTTATCATGTCAACGGGATTACCCTGAGTTCGCAAATAAACAGATGCTAGAATCTCATTGCTTTCATCAAGCAATGCCAATTTAGTAGTAACCGAACCAACATCAATACCAAGATAAGCTCTCATGGCTACCTTTACTCTACCTTTCCCAGAGATGTCCCACCAAAGCTACTAAGTCTATCACGATTGAAGGTGCTGATGCTCTCCTGCAATTCGAGAATTCTTTTCCGCTTCAGCCTATAGATGGGATGAAACAAAGCTGAAAACACTACCATAAGAACAAAGAACAACACCATTTGCCCGCTCCTGATATACCTATCCAACATAGCAAACTGATCTCCCATCTCTCCTCCTTCTCCTGAACTCGAGCAGGTCCACAAAAGCCTCAAGCCTGGTCAGCATCCCCTGCTTCGCCATCTGCTCATCACAGGTGACCGCAAGCACGGGTATATCCTCCTTAGTTGACGACATGATATTCTGAGCTACTATCTCAGGCATACAGGTAAAAGGCGCCAGGTGAACCACTCCATCGTATCCCTTCCTTGCGCAGAGCACCTTCTCCCCTACCGACTCCCATCCATCACCCCCAACATCGTGATCGAGATAAGGCTCAGCTAATTTGTGTACTTCCTTCCATTCATCTACACCCAGATAATTAAGGAAAAGGCTATATTTGACCCACCTGGAAAGAGTTATAGTCCGCTCAACCTCCACCCCTAACTTGCCTAACTCCATTTCTATATCCATATTGGCAAAAGGCTCTATAACAACGTAAATCTCACCGACTACAGCAACTTTAATCGGGGTAGCCTCAGGGGTCTTAGGCACCCTGTATAGCTTATCAATGTATTTATTGCCCAGGCTTTTTTCTTCCTTATGACTGGTTGCATCGTCGATAGCCTTAACAGCTTCTCGGTAGATTCGATCGGCCATCCCTTTCTCTAATTCCACTGCCCTTACCTTCTGGACCACCTTTTCCACTTTATCCAGAGTGAACAGCTTACCTATTCCATATATAAATGCTGGAATAATTTCGCTCCAGGAGATACCACTGGTCATGTCCCTTATGAGCGTTAGAAAGCTGGCAACCTTATTGTGAGATATATCAACAGTGATGAAACTGACATCATACCCCAGGTCATGAAGCATCTGTTCCTGGCCCCTGGCATAGTAGCCCAACCGGCAAATGCCTGTTCCCCTGGCCTGAGCCAGCGTATCCGCCCCCAGTTCACATGTTTCAATCAAGCTGCCCAGAGTAAGTTTATAGGGCAAGCAGGCTTCCGTAGGTGAATACTTAACCCCGAGCTCTAAAGTCCTCTGGGTCATTGGTGGAGGGATTACCAGATCCCCTCCAGCATCCAGCCTGGAAGCCACTGCTTTTATAGGTATATAGACATTGCCAAAGTGAGGTATACCTACACGCATATTTTCATCCTTCTAGTAATCATGTCAAGAAACGCCTCCAATCGAGTAATCAACCCACCTTCAGTGGCATGCTCATCCAGGCTGAGATGTAAAAATGGTGTCTCAAGCTCTTTAGCCCGGTGTTTCACAAAATTTAGCATCATTGAATCAGGGCCGCAGCCAAATACAGATAGATTAATAACCCCATCGACCCCTGCTGCTAAATAATATTCACCAGCGCCAATAATATCAGTCTCAAATGACCAGTGGGGAGTGCCCACAAGCCTCCTGACAGCAGTATCCAGCGCTCTCTCAGGCACCATTTCAGGGAGAAGAACCTTGACCCCCATCGACTGTAACCGGGAAATTAAACGATGGTTAAGATAATCATCATAGAGAACATAGGGATGCCCGATAACAGCAATGGTCAGCATCGGAGACGAATCGGTTCCAGAATCTACCTGTCGTTCACCTCCACACACTCCATCAATAGCCTCAATGCATGTAATCCCCTCATCGGACATCCTGCTTCGGTAAGCTAAGCTGCTTTCCCAGGCTTCTTTAACTGCTTTTCGGATTTTTACCGGATTGGAAGTAAAATAGCGCCCCAATTCATAGATACTCCGGTATAAATGATAGCGCCATTTTTCCAGGTTTACTTCCGGGGCAAGAATTACGGGGCATTCAGGAATTAATGCCCTGCTCATGTTAGGTAAACCAATGATTTTGGAGCAATTAAAAGCTTTCCCGCCCAGACTAATAACAGTGGGGATAAATACGCAGTCACATTTACCTATCAGGGAAACAGCATGACCGAAAAAAATCTTTACCGGCAAACAGGTATCAGCAACCGCCCGGGTAACGCCTGAATTCAGTATGGCCTTATTAGTTAACGGCGATACTACTACTTCTGCATCTAACCTTTCGAAAAATGTTTTCCACAAAGGAAAATACTGATAGTATAGCAACGCCCGCGGGATACCCACCTTAATCATTGCCACTCCAGAATTCTTGCTTAATCTTATCTAATACTTCCGACTGGCCAAGAATATCAACCACGGTCATTGCCAGCGCTTTAGCTGCGTCCAATAGCCCTTTATACCCATCCTGGGAGGCAGCCGCGTTGGCAAACTCTGGCGAATGTAGTAGCACTTCTGCAGGTGCAATAGCCACCGTAGGATGTATACTGGGTACCACCTGGCTCACATTCCCCATGTCCGTGCTGCCGCAGCCAAAACCAGGGTTAAAAAACTCCACCTGACGCCCCAGCAACTCCAGATTCCGGCTAAACAAACCGGCCAGAGTCACATTGTTCTTCATAGAAGCATAGGCTTTTTCGCCCCAGCTGTACTTCAATCTGGCTCCACTGGCTAGAGATGCTCCTTCAAAACACTTCAAGACCTTTTCCTTCAGTTCGCCAAGATAAGCATTATCCAGAGCACGTATTAAGAATCTGGCAGCACTACGAGCAGGCACTATATTAGGCGCTTCACCTCCATCAGTAATTACACCGTGAACACGTGCTTCATCCTTCAGATGCTGACGCAACGAATTTATAGAGTTAAAAGCCAGAATCAGAGCCTCAAGAGCATTAATACCTCCATGGGGTTGGGCAGCAGCATGAGCTGGCTTGCCAATGAACTCCACATCCAGGGAAACACAAGCAAGCATCTGTGTGGTTGCCAGATTACGGGTATCAGGATGTACCATCATAGCTATATCTATGTCATCAAAGCAGCCTGCTTTTACCATGTCTATCTTGCCACCAAAACCCTCCTCCCCCGGCGTACCCAGAACAATGATGCTGCCTCCCAGATTATCAATTGCAGGCTTGCTAGCTATACCAGCACCAGCCGCTGACGCTGCTATGATATTATGCCCACAGCCATGCCCCATTCCAGGTAAGGCATCATACTCAGCAAGCAATGCAATCCTGGGCCTGCCTTCTCCATACGTAGCCTGGAAAG
>DAOVDO010000121.1 GCA_030669525.1 Dehalococcoidia bacterium
TATTTTGTCTCTTCCCGAGTGCGCCAGTAAAATGTTCTTAGCCAGATAACAATATATACCTCTCTGAAATTGTTCAGCCCTTGCTCAAAATGATATACTTGTTATACAAATGGGTACCTGCATCAAAGCTAAGGAGGCGTATACTTAGTGGCAAAAACGAAATTCATTGCCTGGTTTAGTTACATCAGCAAAAATGACATTGCATTAGCCGGAGGGAAGGGGGCAAATCTGGGAGAAATGACTCACGCCAACATCCCTGTACCTCCAGGGTTTGTTGTTACTTCTGATGCCTATTTCACCTTCCTGAAAGAGGCCAATATTGAGGGGGATGTGCGTAAACTCCTTGAGTCTCTAGATGTAGAAGATAGCAAGGAGCTTAAAGAAACCAGCGACAAAATAAAAGAGAAAATCTCCAGTGCCCCTATGCCTGAAGCAATCGCCCGCGGTATTAAGCAGGCTTATAAAAAATTGGGAAGTGGGCTGGTAGCCATACGTTCCTCGGCAACTGCCGAAGACCTTCCTGAAGCCTCTTTCGCTGGACAGCAGCGAACATTTCTGAATGTTCAGGGTGAGGACGAAGTACTGGCCGCAGTGCAAGGCTGCTGGGCTTCATTGTTTGAATCGCGGGCTATATTTTACCGGCAGCAAGCTGGTTTCGACCACCTCAGTGTAGGACTGGCAGTTCCAGTTCAAGAGATGGTTCAATCAGAGGTCTCTGGCATCATGTTTACCGTGGAACCCCTTACCAACGACAGAAGGAAAATCCTTATCGAAGCAGCTTACGGGTTGGGGGAAGCCATCGTTTCCGGAGAAGTAACCCCCGACCAATATTTGATAGATAAAGCAAGGATGGCTATCATCGAAAAACAAATAGCCAAACAGGAATGGCAGATAGTTAGAAATCTAAAATCGCATACTCTGGAAGAAAGCAACATCAGGGTTACTATACCGCCCTGGGAGCAAGCTAAACAGAAACTGACCGATGAGGAAATTATCGCCCTGGCTGAATTGGGGAAACGCCTGGAGGACTTATATCAATTCCCTCAAGACATCGAATGGGCAAAGAAGGATAGCAAACTCTTCATCGTCCAAACCCGCCCTGTAACTACTCTGGGGATAAAAGAGCAAAAACTTGCTGAAATTAAGGCAGAACCGCTACTAACTGGTGAAGCCGCCAGTCTGGGCTCAGCCTCAGGAATTGTGAAACTTATCTCTAACGCCTCCCAATTGCATAAAGTACATAAGGGAGACATCCTGGTAGCTGAAATGACGTCTCCTGATTTTGTCCCTGCTATGAAGCGTGCCGTGGCGATTGTCACCAATCTGGGTGGCAGGACTTCCCATGCCGCCATTGTCAGCCGCGAGCTGGGTATTCCCTGCGTGGTAGGTACAGAGAATGCCACTATGGTCCTCAAGGACGGGCAAGAAATAACTGTGGTGGTAGATACCACTCAGGGTCGTATTTACCAGGGCGATGTGATAGAGAGAAAAACAGCTATAGCAAGCCCCAGTATAAGGAGAATATTTAAAACAAGAACAAAGGTCTATGTAAACCTGTCTCACCCGGAATTAGCAGACATAATAGCCACCAGGGATGTCGATGGAGTTGGCTTGCTTAGAGCAGAATTCGTCGTCGCCCAGATCGGGGAACATCCCCGTTTTATGCTGCAACAAAAACGAGGAGGTAAATTTGTTGATACATTAGCCAAGGGCATAAGCAGCTTTACTAGAGCTTTCTATCCTCGCCCGGTAGTCTACAGAACCACTGATTTCAAGACCAACGAGTACAGAAATTTAAAAGGCGGGGAGAAGTATGAGCAACTTGAAGAGAATCCCATGCTTGGTTTTCGTGGTTGCTCCCGCTATATCCGAGACCCCGAAGTATTTAAACTGGAAATTGCAGCTATAAAGAAAGTCCGAGAAAGCTACAATAACCTGTGGGTCATGATTCCCTTTGTTCGGTTACCCAGTGGAATAGCATCGGTTAAACAGATGCTCTCGGCTGAAGGCTTGCGTCAGTCTCTTGATTTCAAGTTATGGATGATGGTTGAGGTGCCCTCCAATGTCTTCCTTATTGATGAATTTATAGCCACTGGGATAGATGGCATATCTATCGGCTCTAACGACTTAACCCAGCTCATATTGGGAGTGGACAGAGATAGCGCCATGCTGGCAGAGATATTCGACGAGAGAAATAAGGCAGTAATGCAAGCCATGGAGAGGGTCATCACTGCTTGCAGGGCTGAGGGGGTTACTACCTCCATCTGCGGACAGGCTCCCTCCTTCTACCCCGAAATCACTGAGAAATTAGTAAGCTGGGGGATTAATTCGGTGTCCGTAAGCCCCGATATGATAGATAAAACCAGAGAGATCATCGCCGCTGCAGAAGCAAAACTAAAGCTTTGATGATTCATGAGCTGAATATACGGCAGCAAGGAGAGAAGCGAGAGGAAAACCTTTCCCCCCATGCAGCTAAGAGCAAATTCAGCCGGGGTAGACTGAGGCAGGAAGAGCCCTGCCCCATAAGAAGTTGCTTCCAGCGTGACCGTGACCGCATTCTTTATTCCAAGGCATTTCGACGCCTCAAGCACAAGACACAAGTCTTTATTGCCCCCTTAGGGGACCATTATGTGACCAGGCTCACCCATACGCTGGAGGTCTCCCAAATTGCTAGAACCATATCGCGAGCACTGAACCTCAATGAAGATTTAAGTGAGGCCATTGCTTTGGGCCACGACTTGGGGCATACCCCTTTCGGTCATATAGGCGAGGATGTTCTAAATAAGCTCTACCCAGCTGGCTTCAAACATAATGAGCAAAGCTTACGAGTGGTCGACTTATTAGAGAAAGATGGCCATGGACTTAATCTTACCTGGGAAGTAAGAGATGGTATCCTCAAGCATTCCAAGGGGCAGGCAGATATTTTGGGAGTGGGATGGGGAGATGTCGGCACTCTCGAAGGCCAGATATGTAAAATATCAGATATCATTGCTTACATTAATCATGATATTGATGACGCTATAAGAGCCGGTATCATAACCGAAAGTGATCTCCCCCAGGCAGCAACAAGGATTTTAGGCCATACACATTCAAGGCGAATCAATACACTGGTTTGCGATATTGTGAGCCACTCCTGGCCAGTTAGCGGGTACAGCAGCCATGCAAAACCAGCTATTACCATGAGTCCCGAGGTTATTAAGGCAGCTAACAACCTGCGCCAGTTTCTGTTTGACAAAGTATACCAGCCCAGTTTAGCTATTAAGGATGCAGAGCGGGCTATAGAGACAATACAACTTTTATATTATTATTTATTAAAACATGAAGATGGCTTGCCTCCAGAATTTACCTCTGTAAATGATGCCAGGGATCGCAAAGTTGTTGATTACATTGCTGGAATGACTGATCAATATGCGCTACGATTAGCCGAGGAAATATCTAAATGAGCCTCATCAGCGAAGTAAAACAAAGAACAGACATTGTAGAAGTTATTTCCGATTATGTTCCTCTACAAAAAGCAGGGCGGAATTTCAAGGCTTTATGCCCATTTCACAGCGAAAAGCACCCATCCTTTTTTGTCTTCCCCGAGCAACAAACCTGGCATTGCTTCGGTGCCTGCGGCACTGGCGGTGACGTCTTCTCCTTTATTATGAAGAAGGAGGGTATCGACTTTGGCCAAGCTCTTCGCCTTCTAGCTAATAGGGCAGGTGTGCCCTTAGGCCCACCTGGGATGCCAAGCGAAGCCGAGGATAAAAAGAAGGAGAGGTTGTTCCAAATTAATGAGGCAGCAGCCGAATATTTCCACCATCTGCTGCTAAATGCTAAAGCAGGTGAGGCAGCCAGAGCCTATCTCATCAAGAGAAAGATTGCTCGCGAAACCATTGATGGGTTTCGTTTGGGCTTCAGCCATGACAGCTGGGAAATACTTAAGAATTTTTTAATGGGCAGGGGCTATGAGGAAAGGGAGCTAATTGAAGCTGGCCTAATAATAGAGAAGGAGGGAGGAGGTAACTATGATAGGTTCC